>NZ_JBMDKJ010000031.1:0-73272 GCF_057809655.1 Niveispirillum sp. FG148 | reverse complement strand
CATATCGGCGCTAACCGCGCCTCACGCTGGGTCCCGGCTTTCGCCGGGATGACGGGGGAGAGAGGGAATGCGTCGAGGTCCAATTAACCCCTTGTGGCGATGAAGAACCATCGTGCGTCACCACCCCCAGACGAACCCTGAAAAGGACCAAAGGTCATGAGTGCTTCCCCGTCGGAACCGAAGAAGCTGCGCTCGCGCGCCTGGTTCGACAATCCGGCCAATATCGACATGACGGCGCTGTATCTGGAGCGCTATCTGAATTTCGGCCTGTCGCTGGCGGAGTTGCAGTCGGGCAAGCCGATCATCGGGATCGCGCAGACCGGGTCCGACCTGTCGCCCTGCAACCGCCACCATCTGGTGCTGGCCGAACGCGTGCGGGAGGGTATCCGGGAGGCCGGCGGCATCGCCCTTGAATTCCCCGTCCATCCCATCCAGGAAACGGGCAAGCGGCCCACGGCCGGACTGGACCGCAATCTGGCCTATCTGGCGCTGGTGGAGGTGCTGTACGGCTATCCGCTGGATGGCGTGGTGCTGACCATCGGCTGTGACAAGACCACGCCTGCCTGCCTGATGGCCGCCGCCACCGTCAATATCCCCGCCATCGCCTTGTCGGTCGGCCCCATGCTGAACGGCTGGCACAAGGGGGAACGCACAGGCTCGGGCACCATCGTCTGGAAGGCCCGCCAGATGCTGGCGGCAGGCGAGATCGACAATGCCGGCTTCATCAAGCTGGTGGCCTCCTCCGCGCCGTCCACGGGTTATTGCAACACCATGGGCACGGCCACGACCATGAACAGTCTGGCCGAGGCTTTGGGCATGCAGTTGCCGGGGTCGGCCGCCATCCCCGCGCCTTACCGCGACCGGCAGGAAGTGGCCTATCTGACGGGCAAGCGGGCCGTGGAACTGGTGATGGAGGATGTGAAACCGTCCGACATCATGACCCGCGACGCCTTCCTGAACGCCATCGCCGTCAATTCCGCCATCGGCGGGTCGACCAACGCCCCCATCCATCTGGCCGCCATCGCCCGGCATATGGGCGTGGAACTGGAATTGAAGGACTGGCAGACCTATGGTCATGACGTGCCGCTGCTGGTCAATCTGCAGCCGGCCGGGGAGTATCTGGGCGAGGATTATTACCGCGCCGGCGGCGTGCCCGCCGTCGTCAACCAGTTGATGGGCCAGGGTCTGATCCGCGAGGATGCGCTGACCGTCAATGGCAAGACCATCGGGGAGAATTGCCGCGGCGTCGCCATTGAGGATGAGAAGGTGATCCGTCCCTTCGACCAGCCCTTGAAGGAAAAGGCCGGCTTCATCGTGCTGAGTGGCAACCTGTTCGATGCCGCCATCATGAAGACCAGCGTCATCTCTCCGGAATTCCGCGACCGGTACCTGTCCAACCCCGACGATCCGGAAGCCTTTGAAGGCCCGGCCGTCGTCTTTGACGGGCCGGAGGATTACCATGCCCGCATCGACGATCCGGCCTTGGGCATCACGTCGGAAACCCTGCTATTCATGCGCGGCGCGGGCCCCGTGGGCTATCCGGGGGCGGCCGAAGTGGTGAATATGCGCCCACCCGCCTATCTGATCCGCGAAGGCATTTCGGCCCTGCCCTGTCTGGGCGACGGGCGGCAGTCGGGCACCTCGGGCTCGCCGTCGATCCTGAACGCGTCGCCGGAAGCGGCGGTGGGCGGTGGGCTGGCCCTGCTGCGCACGGGCGACCGCGTCCGCATCGACCTGCGCCGGCAGACGGCCGATGTGCTGATCTCCGATGCGGAACTGGCGCAGCGCCGGGCGGAACTGGCGGCGGCCGGCGGCTATGCCTATCCGGCCTCCCAGACCCCGTGGCAGTCGATCCAGCGTTCCCTGGTCGGCCAGATGAACACAGGCGCCATCCTGGAAGGATCGGAGCAGTTCCAGCGCATCGCCCAGACCAAGGGCCTGCCGCGGGATAATCATTGAGGGGCTGTTGTCGCAGGGACAGGCCCTCAGGGGGGAATCCAGACAGACACTAGTAATGTTTGCGGCAGGACGCGATTTCGACCCGCTGGTCGGCGTCCGTGCCGCAAACGCGATAGACCAGGCGGTGTTCCTGCGTGATCCGGCGAGACCAGAAGCCGTTGAGCGTACCTTTCAACGGTTCCGGCTTGCCAATCCCGGCAAAGGGGGTGCGCCTGACATTCTGCAGCAGGGCATTGATGCGAGCCGCGATTTCCGGGTCCTGTTCCTGCCAGCCCAGATAGTCCACCCAGGCGTCAGCGGAAAACACGACCTTCATTCAGCTCCCGTCCATTCCACGGTCCGGCCCGCGTCCAACTGTTCGATCGACCGGCGCAGATGTTCGGCGTTGGCGGGCGAGGACAGCAGATGCACCGTCTCCTGCCAGCCTTCAAACTCGCTGAGTGACATCAGGACGACGTCTTCCGCGCCCTGCCGCGTCACGATGATGGGCGCGCGGTCCTGGGTCACCTTGTCCATCAGGCCCGCCAGATTCTGTCGGGCGGTGCTGTAATTCACGACATCCATGGTTGGCTCCCGTTTTCAGAGCCTATTGTACCATGATTTGTACAATTCGAAACGCCTCTCCCCTCACATCGTCACTTCCGTATCCTGCTGGACCAGGTTGATCAGGTCGATCATGGCGGCGCGGGCACCAGCAAGGGTCCAACGTCCGGTCCCGCGGGCGGGTCCAGCACGAAACGGGGATAGGACAGGGGCAGGCCCGTGTTGGGCAGCGTCACACCCTGCACCCCGCCGGATTGCCGGGTCCGTGCCGCGCCGCCGGTTCCCGTCAGGCTGCCAAAGCCGTAATCCCGCACGACGTTGCTGAACAGCACGGCCGAGGAATAGGTCAGCGGTCCGATCTGGACCGACAGTTTGCCGGAAAAGTGCAATGGCTCGTCCATCACAGGCAAGGTGGCGCTTTCGATGGCGCCGGCCGACACGCCGCCCGTCCTCTCACGCTTGCGATAGGTCGAGCCCTGCTTATAGGGCCGGTCGGCAATGTAACGAAGGATGCCCTCCTTCCACATGTCATCATTGCCGCCGCCATTGGCGCTGACATCAATGACCAGTCGATCGATCGCGGCAGCCTTGATCCGGGCAAAGCAGTCGTGGGTGAATTGCAGAAAGCGGTCCTTGTCGTCCCAGACAAAGGACGCGACCGTCAGCCGTGCCGATCCGTCGGCATTGACCGCGCAGGTGAACGACCGCTCGAAGCTGGCTTCCTGCTGAAGGATGGCTGGAAGGGTGTGCGCGGCGGGCATGTGCAGCGGCACCTTGCTGTCCTGCAGCACCAGTTCATAGGCTGTGGGCGTCCCATAAAGCCTGGCGTGAAACAGCCACCAGCGCTGTGACAGCAGGGCCGCCCGAAAGATCGGGCTGTCACCATGCGTCCGCGCCAGAAGCGTCTTGGCGACAAGGCGGGCGTCGCGGCCGTTGATCTTCATGACCCGGCGTCCGGCCAGCTTTGTTGCCGATCCGCCAAGGGCGGCCATGATGACGGGGTAGCCTGCCGGGTCCAGGTCAATTTCAAACGGAAAGAAGCCGATGCCGGCGTCGATGTCCTTCCTGGTCTGTCCACGCCAATCCGGCAGACCGATGAAAAGGTGCCCATCGGCCAGGACGGGGTTCAACTGCGCCAGGGCCGCCCAGGCCTCCGCCTGATCCATCGGGCGATCAAGCTGCCGGCGCAATTCCGCCGCCGCTTCCTCAAGCCGCTCACGCGGGACCGAATGGGACAGGTCAGGATGCTGCTGCACAATCGTGTCGATGGCAAAGCGCAGATCCGCCCGCAGAGCGTCAGGGGAAAACCGCACGGGTCCGGCCGGATCTGCCATGGCCGGGATGCTGAACAGGATAAGGGGCGCAAGCGCCAACAGCCCCCTGAGAAGCCACGTCACTGCCGGATTTCCCTTCTTGATCGTTGAAGACCGGGACCAGCCCGGATATGATCTGTTGAAAAAGATGCATTATTTTTCAACAGGAGTCCATGACAATGGATAGCGGGGGCCCAGCACACCTGGTTGCCGATCCGGCACAGATCAGCCTGCTCAGTTCGCCGGTCCGGCAGGAGCTGGTGGATACGCTGGCGGCGCTGGGGGGAGAGGCAGAGGTAGCCACGCTGGCAGAACAGCTTGGCCGGCCGGCGGACGGGCTCTACTACCACCTGCGCGCGCTGGTCGATGGTGGACTGGTGCAGGAGGTGGCGGCGACCGAGGGCGAGGAACGGCGGTTCCGGCTGCCCGGCGGGGGAACGACACCCCTGCGTCTTGCCTATGACCTGGGGCCGGGCGGCAATGCGGCGGAACTGCGGGTTTTCGCACGGGGGCTGCTGGCGATCGCCGGCCGCGATTTCGAAGCGGGACTGGACCGTGCGGGCATGGTAGTCAGTGGCCCGGGGCGGGAATTATGGGCGTCGCGCAACAAGGGCTGGCTGAGCCCTGGTGATCTGGCAGAGGTGAATGCGCTGCTGGAACGATTGAGCGTGCTGACCAGCCAGCCGAGGGCGGAAGGCCGGGACCATCTGGCCAGCCTTGCCTTTGTACTGGCACCGATCGATCCGCGCCCCAAGCGGCGGCCGGCAAGACAGCCGCGGCAACCCGCCTGAGGTCACATCGCCACTTCCGTATCCTGCTGGGCCAGGCGGATCAGTTCGATCATGGCGGCGCGAGCGGCGGCGGGGTCGCTGTTGCCGATGGCTTCATACAGCGCGCGGTGATCTTCCACCGGGTCGCGGGGCAGGCCGCGTTTGCGCTGTTTGAAGATGGTGGTCCAGGAGACCGCGGCGGCGATGGTGCTGGACAGGGTGACCATTGTGCTGTTGCGGGTGGCGGCAAGGACAGCATGGTGGAACTGCTGGTCGGCCTCCCGCCCTTCCTCCGTCGACAGGCCGTGGCGGGCCATTTCCTCCAGCGCGTGGCCCATCTTGGCCAGATCGGCGCCCGTGCGCCGCACGGCAGCCAGTTCGGCGGCGGCCGGTTCCACCATCATGCGCAACTCAAACAGGTCGCGGACAAAGGCCAGGCTGGGCTCCCCCTCGAACATCCAGGCCAGGACGTCGGGGTCCAGCAGGTTCCAGCGGCTGCGTTCATTGATGCGCGTGCCCGCCTTGGGCCGGCTTTCCACCAGCCCCTTGGCCGCCAGGATGCGCACCGCCTCGCGATAGGCCGTGCGCGACACGTTCAGTTTCTCGGCAAATTCGATTTCCGCCGACAAGGTATCACCGGGCCTATAGACCCCGGTGACGATGGCCACGCCCAGTTCACGGGCGACCGAACCGTGGATGCGCTTCAAGGCCGTGGAGGCCAGCACGGGCGTGCGGTTGGTGTCCTTGGACGCGCGCTTTTTCACGTTCTTCTCTCTGCTGGGCATAACCCAGACATATTATACGGTTCCGCCCTTCACCGCATCCTTCATCGGGAAGCGTGCCCTTGTCATGTCGGGGTTGCCACCGGATATTGACACCGGTATCAATAAAGGAAAATAGCCATGTTGGAGGAAGTCGCCCATGACCGATCTATCCCGCCGAAACGCCCTGGGCCTGGCCCTGTCCGCCGGGGCCGGCCTGGCCGCCGGGCCGGTGACGGCTGCACCATCGGCACCGGCCCCTGCCTGCGCCCCCGGAAAGAAGGGCGGGCCGCACTGGGCGCGCGGGCTGGATAATCAGCGCAAGCCCGATCTGGGCGACGGGCGCTATCTGAACCCGTTATTCGCGGGCGACCATCCCGACCCGACCATCCTGAAGGACGGGGCGGATTATTACATGACCTTTTCCACCTTCGACAGCTATCCGGGGCTGGTCATCTGGCATTCCCGCGACATGCTGAACTGGGTGCCCGTCACAGCGGCGCTGACCATTAATCTGGGGTCGGTCTGGGCGCCGGAACTGACCAAGCATCAGGGCCGCTATTTCCTTTATATCCCCATCAAGGGCAAGCCCAACGGCACCTATGTCATCTGGGCCGACAAGATCGAGGGACCGTGGAGCGAGCCCAAGTATCTGGGCCTGCCGGGCCATATCGATCCCGGCCATGCGGTGGGGGAGGACGGGTCGCGCTGGCTGTTCCTGTCGGGTGGCGACCGGATCCGCCTGTCCGATGATGGCCTGTCAACGGTGGGAGAAGTGGAAAAGGTCTACACGCCCTGGCGCTACCCGTCCGACTGGATCGTGGAAGGGTTTTCGCCGGAAGGGCCGAAGATCACCAGGCGCGGGGATTATTTCTATCTGATCACGGCCGTGGGCGGCACGGCCGGGCCGCCGACCGGGCATATGGTCATCGCCGCCCGGTCAAAATCCATCCATGGCCCGTGGGAGGATTGCCCGCACAATCCCATCGTCCGCACCACCGACAATGATGATTACTGGTGGTCGCGCGGCCATGCCACGCTGGTGCAGGGGCCGGCGGGCGACTGGTGGTCGGTCTATCACGGGTTTGAGAACGGGTTCTGGACACTGGGACGGCAGACCCTGCTGGACCCGGTGGAATGGACGGATGATGGCTGGTTCAAGATGAAGGGCGGCGACCTGTCCCAGCCCCTGCCGGCACCCAAGGGCGGCAAGCCGGGCCCGCATGGCATGGAACTGTCGGACGGGTTCAGGACCCTGGCGCTGGGTACCAAATGGAACTTCTTCAAGCCGGCACCGGAAGAGGCGGGCCGGGCCAGGGTGGAAGGCGGGGTGCTGCACCTGGCCGCCGCCGGTACCGCGCCCAAGGACAGTTCGCCCCTGCTGCTGGTTGCGGGCGACACATCCTACCGTTTTGAATGCGATATCGAGATTGCGGAGGGCGGGGTGGCCGGGCTGGTCCTGTTCTATGACCAACAGCTTTATTGCGGCCTGGGCTTTGATGAGAAGCGCTTCGTCACCCACCAGTACGGCATGGAACGCGGCCGCCCCGCCAACCCCCATGGGCGGCGGATGCGCCTGCGCGTCACCAATGACCGCCATATCGTCACCTATGATACCAGCGGCGATGGCGGCAAAAGCTGGACCCGGTTTGACCGCGGCATGGAGGTATCGGGTTATCACCATAATGTGCGCGGCGGGTTCCTGATGCTGCGGCCGGGGCTCTATTCGGCCGGGGCCGGCACGGCGCGGTTCAGCAATTTCAGCTTCAGGGCGCTGTGAGGGGGGGGCTCCTTCCCGTCACGCCGGCTTCCGCCCATAGGCGCCAAGTAAGCGGTCCCACCTTCCCTGCCTCCCCCGCGAAAGCGGGGGAGGCAGGTTATTGCACAGGGTTAAATTAGCGCTCATAGGCTTTCCCAGCGGCGACGGGAGTGAGAGCCGGTCCGCTTTCACCTCAACCGGACAGGCTCAATCTCCCCTAGCCCGGCATGAACCGCCGAGCATGGATAACGGTCTGCAGATAGGTGCTGTCGGGTGCCGTGGCGTGGCTGGCAAGCTCGATCAGGGGCAGGACGGTGCCGCCCGACGGCAGGGTGCCGGCCAGCGCCGTCACCGACCCGTCGGGCAATCGGGCCGTAACCGCCAGCGACCGTGCCGCGCCTCGGCCGGCAAAGCCGGTCAGGGGCCGCTCCACCCCCGCCCGGCGCAGGCTGCCGGTGATGTGGTCGAACCCGGTCGCAGAACCCAGGCGCAGGGTCATGACGCCCCCTTCCCCATCCTGCCAGGGGCCGAAAAGGGGGCTGGCAATATCTCCGAATGGCCCCTGATCCACCGCCGGCACCGGCCCGGCCTCGCCAATGCGGCGATAGGTCAGGCGGTCGATATGGGTGCCGGCTTCGGCCAGTCCGGGAAAGGCGCTGCTGGCGACCAGGGCGTGGGTCAGCACCAGTTCCGGTCCGCCGGCCCGCAGGCTGACCTGCCCTGACAGGGCCGAACACCAGTCCCAGCTGGGGTCGGCCTCTCCGGCCACGATGGAATGCCAGGAAATGGCCAGGGCCACGGGCTGCCCCGCCTTCGGCCCCGCCTCCACCGGCCCGGCATGGCCGCTGACCCGATATTCCCCCGTCGATCCCGTGGTGGACGCATAGCGGCCCTGGAGGGTGCCATCCGCCCCCAGCCACAGTTCCATGCGGGAGCCATACTCGTTGGTCCAGACGCCCGACAAGGTCATGGCGCAACGCCATACAGGGCGGCCTGATCGGCGGTGATATAGCCGTTTTTCAGGTCGGCCAGCACGGCGTCGCGCGGGCGGTCGGTGGCGGGGCCATAGCCGCCGCCCGTGGCAGTGTAGAGCCGCACGGTCTCCCCCCGCTTCACGGGCAGGGCGGTGACCATGGAATGGATCTCCACAGAGCCATCGTTGCGCAGGATCTCCACCCGGTTGCACGACCCCTCGCCCCCGCCTTCGGCCCCCCAGGGCCGGGACTTGGTGCGGGTGGCGGAGAAGGTGAGCAGGGCCTCTGCCGCCGTGATGCGGTAATCCAGCACCACGCCCTTGCCGCCGCGCCAGCGCCCTTCGCCGCCCGGTTCATTGTGGAAGGCGTACTGGTCGATCTCGAACCCGTAGCGGCTTTCGGCCAGTTCGATGGGGATATTGTAGGTCTCCCCATTGCCGCAGCAGAATTGCCCGTTATCGCCGTCCAGTCCGGCCGAGGCACCCCAGCCGCCCAACAGCGGTTCGCCCATCACGAACAGTTCGCCAGTGTCGGGCAGCAGACCGGAAATGAAGGTGGCGCCCACCGACCGTGCATGGCCCACGGGCAGCTTGCCCGGCACCACGGGCATCAGGGCCCGCCACATCACCTCGATGGCGGCGATCATGGTCTCATAATAGATCGACACCGGCGCCGGGCTTTGCGCCGTGACGATGGTGCCGGGGGGACAGATGATCTCCAGCGCCCTGAAACAGCCGCCATTGGCCGGAATGGCCGGGTCGGTCACGGCCTTGAAGGCGCAGCGCGCAGCCGTGACCAAGCCCGCCAAGCTGGTATTGATGGGGCCCCTGGCCTGCGGGCTGGTGCCCGTGAAATCGGCGACCATGCGGCCATCGCCGATGGTGACCGTGACCTTGATGGTGAAGGGGCCGTTGCCCAGCCCATCCTCCTCGATCACATCCTCGGCCGCGTACACGCCCGCCGGCAGCTTGGCCAGTTCGGCCCGGACCATACGCTCGCCATAGTCCAGCAGATCATCCATGGCCGACAGCACGGGCCCGCGCCCATATTTGCCGATCATTTCCAGGATGCGGTTGGCGCCGACGCGGGCCGCGGCCACACCGGCATGCATGTCGCCCAACGTGCTGTCGGGCAGGCGGACATTGGCGCGGATGATGCCGACCAGCGCCTTGTTCAGCCGCCCGCCCTCATACAGTTTCAGGAAGCGGAAATGCAGCCCTTCCTGGAAAATGTCGGTGGAACTGGTGGACGCACTGCCGGGCACGGCCCCGCCCACCTCTGTCCAATGCGCCTTGTTGACGGTCCAGGCGATCAGGGTTCCGTCATGGAAGACGGGGCACAGGATCGACACGTCCGACAGGTGCGTGCCCCCGCCCTCATACGGGGTATTGGTGATGAACACATCGCCGGGCTCGATCTCCTCGGCGGTGTAATGGGTCAGCAGGCTTTGCACGGCCGTGTCCAGCGTGGCCAGGAAGCCCGTGACGCCATTGCCCTGGGCCAGCAGATTGCCCTTTGCATCCGTGGCGCCGACGGCGAAATCCGTCGTTTCATAGATGATCGGGCTCATGGAGGTGCGGATCATGGCGTTGAACATCTCGTCGCCAAGCGCGACCAAAGCGTTCTTGATGATCTCCAGGGTGAACGGATCGCGTTCCATGGATCACGCCTCCTTCCGGGGCAGATGGACGTGGTAATTGCCGATCTTGTCGATGGTCACATGGGCGCCGGGCGGCACCACCAGGGTCACGGAGGGTTCCTGGACAATGGCGGGGCCGGCCACTTCCATCCCCGGTTCCAGGGCCAGACCATCGTGGATGACGGCGTCATGGATGCCGTGCTGGTCGAAATCCACGCGGCGCGTGCCGATGCGCGTGGTCGCCACATCGGCCCCGGTCACCGGCTTTTCCGGCAGGTCGGGCTTGGGCACGGGGATGCGGGCGACCAGATGGAAATTCACCAGCTGGATGGCGTTTTCCAGGCGATAGGTGAAGCGCTTCTCGTGTGCGGCATGGAAAGCATCTGCGGCGGTCGTCAGGTCGAAGCCGCCATCGGCCGTGGGGGTGAGCGCCACCTTGACCGTGTGTTCCTGCCCGGCATAGCGCATGTCGGCGAGGTATTCGAAGGCGGGCGTGGCCGCCTCCACCCCGTCCGCCCTGAAATCCACCAGCGCCCGTTCCCGCAGCTCCGCAAAGCGCACCGCCACCGCCGGCCCGGCGTCCGCCGTCAGCGGGGTCAGTGCCGTTTGCAGATAATCGCGGCGCAGATCCGTCAGCAGCATGCCCCAGGAGGAAAAGACCGACGAATTGACCGGCACGATGACGCGCGGCACGCCCAGTTCGGCCGCCAGCGCCACGGCATGCATGGCCCCGCCGCCGCCAAAGGCCATCAGCGCATAATCGCGCGGATCATGGCCACGGTTGGTGGACACCAGCCGCAGGGCGTTGGTCATGTTGGCATTGGCGATGCGGATGATACCGCGCGCCAGATCCTGCCGGCCGATGCCCAACTGTTCAGCCACGGGGTCAAAGGCGGCATGGACGGACGCCCAGTCCGGCTCCCGCTCCCCACCCACGAAACAGGCGGGGTCGATGCGGCCCAGCAGCAGGTTGGCATCCGTTGTCGTGGGCTTGGTCCCCCCGCGGCCATAGGCGGCGGGACCGGGCCGGGCCCCGGCCGATTGCGGGCCGACATGCAGCTTGCCCCCGGCATCGACCCAGGCGATGGAGCCACCGCCATTGCCGATCTCCACAATCTCCGACACGGGCGTCTGGATGGGATATCCCGGATGGGTGCGGGTGCGTTCGATATGATATTCGGTGCCGACCTTGACCTCGCCCCCTTCGATCAGGGTGCATTTGGCCGTGGTCCCGCCAATATCCAGCACGATCAGGTTCGGTTCCCCGATGCGCTTTCCCAGATAGGCTGCGGCGAAAATGCCGCTGGCGGGGCCGGATTCCACCATGGTGATGGGGTTGCGGCGGATGGCGTCCACCGTGGCGATGCCGCCATTGGACTGCATGATATAGGGCTTGGCCGTGAAGCCCCTTTCCGCCAGCCCGCCCTGCAACTTGCCGATATAGCGGTCGGCGATGGGGTGGACGTAAGCCGACAGGACCACGGTGCTGGTCCGTTCATATTCGCGCCATTCGCGGCTGATCTCGTGACTGGCCAGCACCGACACGCCCGGCATCTGCGCCCGCACGCGTTCGGCCACCATCGCCTCGTTCGCGGGGTTCAGATAGGCGTGCAGGAAGGAAATGGCGATGGCCTGCACACCCTCCGCCTTGAAATGCGCCAGGATCGGGTCCAGCGCCGACAGGTCGGGCGGGCGGACCAGATGGCCCTTATGGTCCACCCGCTCGTCGATCTCCAGCCGCAGATGCCGATCGACAAAGGGGGGCGGCTTGCGGAAATTGAAATTGAACAGGTCGGGCCGGTTGCCGCGCGCGATTTCCAGCACATCGCGGAAGCCCTTCGTCGTGATCAGCCCCGTCTTCACACCCTTGCGTTCGGTCAGGGTGTTGATGACGACGGTGGAGCCATGGGCAAAGAAACCCATGGCAGCCGGATCGACGCCCGCCTTGGACAGGGCATTCATCACGCCCTGTTCGAAATCCGGCGGGGTGGTGTCGGCCTTGGCCGTGAAGACCGGCCCCGGCTTGCCCGTTTCCGGGTCGACGCTGCAATAGACCAGATCGGTAAAGGTGCCGCCAACATCGCTGGCGACGCGCAGATACGCGCTCATCGGTGCCACCCTGTCATCAAGTGCTTGGATCACAGGGTGGGGCCGGCGGCGTGGAAGGTGAAGAAGGCGAGGCGGGTATGGGCGGGGGGTTTGATGGGTAGGTGGGTGGATGGGCGTCATCCTCCGCCGGGATGAGGGTTTCGGGCGTTCTTTCCGTCACCCCTTCCCGTCATCCCGGCGAAAGCCGGGACCCAGGCGCAGAGCGGCGTCAGCCGCGACATGATTCATATCGGCGCTGACCGCGCCTCACGCTGGGTCCCGGCTTCCGCCGGGATGACGGGGGGACACGGAACGTCCCCCACCTCCCTCAGAAAATCTCAAACAACCCCGCCGCCCCCATGCCGCCGCCCACGCACATGGTGACCACGCCCCATTTCACGCCGCGGCGCTTGCCCTCGATCAGCAGATGGCCGGCCATGCGCGAACCGCTCATCCCATAGGGATGGCCGATGGAGATGGCGCCGCCATCGACATTCAGGCGGGCGGGGTCGATGCCCAGCCGGTCGCGGCAGTACAGCACCTGCACCGCGAATGCCTCGTTCAGTTCCCACAGGCCGATATCGTCGATCTTCAGCCCGTGGCGGGCCAGCAGGCGCGGGACGGCGAAGACGGGGCCGATGCCCATCTCGTCCGGCTCGCACCCCGCCACGGCCAGCCCGCGCAGCGCCCCCAGCGGGGTCAGGCCGCGCTGTTCGGCCAGCCTGGCATCCATGACCACACAGGCGCTGGCCCCGTCGGACAATTGACTGGCATTGCCGGCCGTAATCACGGCGTCGGGACCGCGCACGGGCTTGAGCGCGGACAGGTCGGCGAGTACCGTGCCCGGCCGGTTGCCCTCATCCTTCGACAGCAGGATGTCGCGGTGGCTGATCTCCCCCGTCGCCTTGTCCAGCACGGCCATGCGCGCTTCCATGGGCACGATTTCCGCATCGAAGCGGCCGGCCGCCTGGGCGTCGGCCGTGCGGCGCTGGCTTTCCACGGCATAATCGTCCTGCGCGTCGCGGCCGATGCCATAGCGCCGCGCCACCACCTCCGCCGTGTCCAGCATGGGCATATAGATGGCGGGCGCGATGGCGCGCACAGCCGGGTCTTCGGCCCGGTACAGGTTCAGCTTGTTATTCTGCACCAGACTGACGCTTTCCACCCCGCCGCCGATGGCGACCGGCACCCGGTCCACGATCACGCGCTGGGTGGCGGTCGCCAACGCCTGCAGCCCCGAACTGCATTCGCGCACCACCACCAGTCCCGAGGCAGTCACCGGCAGCCCCGCCAGCAGCGCCGACTGGCGCGCGATATTGCCGCCCGTGGACCCCTGCGGCAGGGCACAGCCCAGGATCACATCCTCCACCTCCGCCGCCTCCACCCCGGCCCGCGCCACGGCATGGGCGACGGCATGGGCGGCCAGGGCCTGGCCCTGGGTGTCGTTGAAGGCCCCGCGATAGGCCCGGCCGATGGGCGTGCGGGCGGTGGAAACAATGACAGCATCGCGCATTCCAAATCCCCTTATTCACCCGTGAACCAGGTCCGCACCTGGCCCAGCCCTTCAATTTCCACCTCGAACGCGTCCCCGGCGCCGGCCGCCACCATGGGGCCGAGCGCACCGGACAGGATGGTGTCCCCGGCCCGCAGCGGCGATCCCGCCCGCGCCATCACCCGCGCCAGCCAGAGCGAGGCGGTAAGCGGCGAGCCCAGGCAGGCCGAACCCTGGCCGCTGGACACTTCCTGATCCCCACGCTGCATGCGCATGCGGCAGGCGACCGGATCGAAGCTTTCCAGCCGCACGGGCCGCGAACCCAGCACATAAAGGCCGGACGAGGCATTGTCGGCGATGGTATCGGTGATGCGGATATCCCAGCCGGCAATGCGCGATCCCACCACCTCGATCGCCGGCAGCGCGAAGCCGATGGCGCGCAGCAGGTCGGCCATGGTCGGCAGCTCCGGCGTCAGGTCACGGTCCAGGACAAAGGCAATCTCGGCCTCCGCCTTGGGCTGTAGGACGTCAGACAGGGGGATGGGTTCGGCATCGGCGCGCGCCATATCGGCGAACAGCATACCGTAATCGGGCTGGTCCACGCCCAACTGCTTCTGCACGGCGGGAGAGGTCAGGCCGATCTTGCGCCCCACCAGCCGCCGGCCGGCGGCCAGCGCGCGGTCGGTGTTCAGACGCTGCACCGCATAGGCGGCGTCCACATCGCCGGCCGGCAGCCGGTCGCGCACGGGCGGGATGGGGGTGCGGGTCTGTTCGGCCCGGAACAGATTATCGGCGATCTGGCGGATGATGTCGGACATGCCTCTATCCTTAATTCTTGGGCAGGGCGGTGACGGCGCGGCGCAGGTTGAAGCCGGGATCGGCCAGATCGGCCACGGCAAGGGACGCCCGCGCATTGACCAGCCGGCGCAGCGCCGCCATATCGCCGGGCGCGTTCAGGCTGCTGGCGCCATTGATGCGGCCATCAACCAGATGGATGGTGGAAAAGGCCCCGGCCGGGTCGCCGCGCAGCACCATGTCGCCGCGCGTGGCATCGCCGCAGGCCTGCAGGTTCAGGTCATACTGGTCGGACCAGAACCAGGGCGCGTCCTGATAGGGGCCGCCCAGGCCCAGCATGGCGCGGGCGGTAGCAATGGCCTGGTTCTGGGCATTGGCCCAGGTCTCCACCCGCAGCCAGCGGCCGTGCCAGGCGCTCCACTGGCTGGCCACATCGCCCACGGCAAAGATGCCGGACAGCGAGGTGAAGCCATAGGCGTCGACGCGGATGCCTTCGGCCGTGCCGATGCCCAGCGGTATGGCCAGATCGATGCAGGGATCGACGCCGATACCGACCAGGATCAGGTCGCAGGCGATGAAATCGCCATTATCCAGCCGCACGCCACCATCCACGGCCCGGTCCACCTGCCGGCCCGGATGCAGCCGAACGCCTTCGGCCCGGTGGCGATCGGCCAGACGGTCGGACACGGGGGCCGGCACGGCGCGGGACAAGAGGGATGGTGCCGCTTCCACCAGATCGACGGCGCAGCCCTGGCGGATGGCGGCGGCCGCCACCTCCAGCCCGATGACCCCGCCGCCCAGCACCAGCAGGCGGAACCCGTGCCGCAGCCGGGCCCGCAGGGTGCGGGCATCTTCCACACTGCGCAGATACTGGACCGGCACCGGCCCGCCTTCCAGGCCCGGCAGCCGGCGCGGGCGGGTGCCCGTGGCGAAGACCAGCCGGTCATAGGACAGGACCTGCCCGCCGGCCAGCGTCACCTGCCGGGTCAGGGCGTTGATGCCGGTGGCCGCCATGCCGGTCAGCAGCCTTATGTCGGCCGCCACCCATTCCGCCGGGGACTTCATGGGCACAGGCTCGCGGGTGGGGTCCAGCAGCATTTCCTTGGAAAGCTGCGGCCGTTCATAGGGGGGCGACAGCTCGGCCCCCACCAGGGTGATGGTGCCCTTGTGGCCGGCATCGCGCAGCGCCTCGGCCACACGCGCACCGGCCTGCCCGGCGCCCAGAATGATGATGCGGTCGTTCAACGCATCCGCCATGGGGAATTCCTGTGGGGGTTGGGGGAGTGACGGTGGATCGCCCCTTCCTTCCGTCATCCCGGCGAAAGCCGGGACCCAGGGGCCAAGCGCCCGACCTTTCAGCAGCTTTGATCGACGCAGCGACGAGGTTTGATCCTGTGGCCCCTGGGTCCCGGCTTTCGCCGGGATGACGGGAAGGAGCGAGTGGGGGAGCCGTGTCTGCCCCCCACTGATCAGAACCGGACCGTCGCCTCCACCCCGAAGGTGCGCGGGGCGCCGGGGGTGAAGAAGTCGAAGGCGAAGCTCTCGATGTTCAGCCCGTAGCTATAATAGTACTTGTTGAACAGGTTCTTGCCCCAGATGGCGATGGTCAGGTTGTCGCTGTCATAGCGCAGGCGGGCATCGACCAGCGTATAGGCACCCTGGCCGTTACGGATGGGGCCGGCGGCCTGACGGTCGTTGAACATGTCGAAATACTGTCGCGATGCGTATTGCACATCGGCATTGGCGATCAGGTTGCCATCGCCGATCTGGGCCAGCACCACTTCCGGCGACAGGGACGCCGTCCATTTGGGCGCAAACGGGAAGGCATTGCCGCCCAGCGCGATGCCGCGCGGGTCCTTGGCCGCCGCATCGCCCGGTGCCAGATACTGCCCGTCCTTGTAGCGGGTGTTCAGGTAACCGAGCGCCGCCTGGATACGCACGTCGGACGACAGGAAGGCCGTCGCCTCCAGTTCGAACCCGTACATGCGGCCGTCGAGCGAGCGCAGATAGGCGACGCCGTTCTGGATCTCCTGCACCTGCTGGCCCTTGTAATCGTTGTAGAACAGGGCGGCGTTGAATTGCAGGGCATTGTCCAGGAAACGGCCCTTATAACCGCCTTCGAACGCGTCCACTTCCTCCGGCTTCACGAAGTTGGGCACGGGCACGATGGACTGGCCGTTGAAGGACCCGGAGCGATAGCCGCGGGAATAGCTGCCATAGACCATGCCCTGGTCGCCGACATCCTGGCTCAGCACCACGCGGCCCGTGGGCTTGGTCACGCTTTCCTTGATCGAAGGATCGGCAGCGACCAGCACGGGCAGACCCGGCAGGACCGGCGCGCCCTTGGACGCATAGGTATAAAGGAACGGCGTGCCCGAACTGTCGCGCAGGAAGGAGCTGTAATCGGTCAGCTTCACCGCTTCATGCGTCAGGCGGCCGCCGAGCGTCAGCTTGGTGCTGTCGGTCAGATCGATCACCGCTTCGGCATAGGCGGCATAGGTGGCCTGGGCCTGGGCCAGTTCCTGATGCGCGTCGATGGCTGTCGGCGGCACCTGCGTGGGCGGATAGAAATTGCCGCCGGGATTGAACTTGCCCGGACCGGCAAAGGCCGACAGGAAGCCGACATACTGGTAATTGTTGGAAACCTTCACCTGCTGCCAGCCGGCATAGAGACCGCCGATCAGGCTGAACTTGTCGGCGTCATAGGTGGCGTGGACATCCTGGCCAAGGGAATTGAAATTGGCGGCGTTGGGCCGCCACTCGCCGATGGCGCTGGGCGAACCGTCGAAATCGAACGGCTGGTAAAGGTCGCCCGTGTCATAGCCGGTGACGGATGAGATGGAGAGCTTGTCCAAGGTGATATCGGCCTTCAGGTTCAGGCCGCGGGCGTTGGAGACGAACTTGCCCTGGTTGGTCGCGGCCGATTCCCGCTTGCCAATGCCGGTCAGGACGCGGCCCGTGATATCGGCGCCGGTCGGGTTCAACTGCTTGATGACGCCCGTGGAGCCCACCGGTTCATTGTGCGAGAGGTAGCCGCGCAGCGTCAGGTCGATGACGTCATTGGGCTTGGCCCGGATGGACAGACGGCCGGCCATGCTGTCATCGCTGTCGAAATCGTCGGTCCCCACCAGCTTGTTGGTGGCGCCATAGCGCTGGGTGACGTTCTTGATATAGCCGTCGCGCTTCAGGCGGGTGAAGGCGATGCGGGCCCCCAGCTCATCCTCCACCAGCGTCGCCTCGGCGGCACCGGTCAGGGTGAAGCGGCCGTAATTGCCGATGCCGGCCGTCAGATAGCCCTTGTCATCGCCCAGTTCCGGGCGGCGGGTGATCAGGTTGATGGCGCCACCCGTGGTGTTGCGGCCATAGAGGGTGCCCTGCGGGCCCTTCAGCACCTCGATCCGTTCCAGATCGTACAGGGCCGCGCCATGGCTGGCGCGGAAGCCCTGATAGGCTTCATCGAAATAGACGCCGATGGGCGACTGGGCGTTGGGGTTGAATTCGTTGGCCACGCCGACGCCGCGGATGGTGAAGTTCGGCTGGGTTTCGGAGAAGGGGGAGTTCACGCGCACGTTCGGCATCATGCCGGACAGGGCGGCGGCACTGTTGACGCCCTTGGTTTCCAGCGCGTCGGCGCCCAGGGCCGCGATGGACACGGGCACGGTCTGCAGGTTTTCCGCCCGGCGGTTGGCCGTGACGATGATTTCTTCAAGCTGCAACGGGGCGGACTGATCGGCAGCCAGGACCGGCAGGGCGGCGAAGGCGACGGCCGACAGGGCCAGGGCACTGCTGCAATACCCGAAACTATTCCTTCTCATGGCGTTCCTTCCTTTGACCTTGTTCTGTTTATGGTCGGTCACCCGGCAACCCCCCGGCCGCCGGTTTATACGTATCTGCATGGATCAGAACCTGCGGTCCTGATCCATGCAGCCCTCATGCGCCGGGCGCCGCCATCCGGCGGCTTGGCTTACGCGCGCATGGGCGCGCGGGCGCTCAACGCACCAACCAGGTTGCGATGAGTTCCACTCACCACAACCTGGCATTACATGTTCACTCAACTTCGCCGCGCGGCCTCTGTCAGGGCCTTGCGCAGGATTTTCCCCGTGGCGTTGCGCGGGAAATCGTCCAGGACCAGATAGCGGGACGGGCATTTGAACCGGGCCAGCCGGGCCGTGGCATGGGCCCGCGCCGCCGCCTCGTCGAAGCTGTGGCCGGGGCGGGTGACGACGGCCGCCCCCACCACTTCGCCCCATTTGGCGTCGGGAATGCCGAAGACGGCGCATTCGCGCACGTCCGGCAGCTCGGCCAGCACCCGCTCCACCTCCTGCGGGAAGACGTTTTCCCCGCCGGAAATGACCATCTCCTTGATGCGGTCGACGATGTAGAGATACCCGTCGGCATCGATGCGGCCGGCATCGCCGGTGCGGAACCAGCCATCGGGCGTCCAGGCGGTTGCTGTCTTTTCCGGGTTGCGCCAATAGCCCAGGAACAGGTTGGGGCCCTTGATCTGGACCTCTCCCACCTCTCCGTCATCGGCGATGGACCCGTCCAGGCGGGCGATGCGCACCGACACGCCCATGATGGGCCGCCCGGCGGAGCGCAGCAGCTCCCCCCGCCCTGCCAGGGCCGCCATATGGTCGGCCGGGTTCAGGGTGGTGGAGATGCCGGCCGTTTCCGTCAGGCCGTAGCCCTGGATGAATTCGCAGCCGAACAGCGACAGCGCCTCGCGCAGCATGCCCTCAGGAATGGGGGACGCGCCGTAGCAGATGCGGCGCACGCCTTCCACCCAGGTCACGCCGCGCGCGGCGGCTTCCAGCAGCAATTGCCCGATCATGGCCGGCACCAGCATGGTTCCGGCCACGCGACCCTCCACCAGCAGGTCGAACACCTCCCCCACATTGAAGCGCGGCGGCAGTTCAACACGGGCACCCGCCAACAGCGCGGCGCTGGCCGTGATGGTGGCGGCGATATGGAACAGGGGCGTCACGATCAACACCCCCTCCCCCGGCCGATAGGGCTGGGTATGGAAGAACTGTTCGATCTGCGCGGCCCAGGCGCCATGGCTGATCAGGATGCCGCTGGGGCGGCCCGTGGTGCCACTGGTATACATCTGGAACAGCGGATGATTGGGGTCCCAGTCCCGGTCGGGCGCGGTGACAGGTTCGGACGCGCGCAGCCAGTCGGCCATATCGACCCAGCCGGGGCGCGGCCCGTCCAGGCAGATGCGCGGGCAGGAAACCGATCCGGGCACCGCGTCGAACATATCCGCCCCGGCGCTGTCGGCAAGCACCAGGGACGGGTCGGCATCGGCCGCGATCTCCGCAATCTCCCGCGGGGCCAGCCGGGTATTCAGCGGCGTCAGCACCATGCCCGCCGCCGCCGCCGCCATGAAGCCCAGCAGCCCTTCCCGCCGGTTGGCGGACAGGATGACGACGCGGTCGCCGGGCTTCAGCCCGGCCGCAACGAACCCCGCCGCCAGCCGGCCGACCAGATGGCCGGCCGCCTTGAAATCCACCTCCCCCATGCCGTCGATCAGGGCGACGGCATGGGGATGGCAGCGGGCGAACCAGTCCAGGCGGCGGTGGATGGGGATCATGCGGCATCCCCCAGATCGACGAACAGTTCGCCCCCCTCCACCAGAACCGGGAAGGTGCGGATATCGGTGCGGGCGGGTGCCGTCAGCGCCTTGCCCGTGCGCACGCAGAACTTCGCCATGTGCCAGGGACACTCGATCGTGTCGCCTTCCAGCCAGCCATCGGCCAGCGAGGCCTTGTCATGGCTGCACCAATCGTCGGTGGCATAGAAGCTGCCACCGACATTATAGACGGTGACCGGCGGTTCGCCGCAGACGCGCCGCAACTCCCCCGGCGGCAAGGTCGCGGCAGATCCGGCGGAAACCAGGCGCTTGGTCTCAGCCATTCAGGAACTCCGTCACCAGGGGATTGAACTCGTCCGCCTTTTCCCACTGGGCCCAATGGCCGCATTTGGGGAAGACATGCAGGCGCGCCTCCGGGATCTGCTTCAGCAGGATGAAGGCGCTGTCCAGCGGCATCACCCGGTCGTCGCGACCCCAGACGATCAGCGTCTTGTGCGGCAGCAGGTCCAGCCGTTCGCGCCAGACATCGTCGGGCTGCGGCGGGCGGCCATTGCGCACGGCGATGGGCGGGCAGGCCACCACTTCGGGCCGCGTCGCGGCCTTCAACCGTTCGGCCACCAGCGGTTCGATATCGATGCTCTGGTCATAGATCATCTCGCGGATGAAGGCCCCCATCCGCTCTGCCGAGGGGCCGGGCGGCAGATAGAAGCCGGCCAGCATCTTCAGGCCCGTGGTCGGCATGATGGTGGTGACGGGATAGCCGCCGCCGGAACCCATCAGCACCATCTTGCCCACCTTGTCGGGCCGGCGCAGGGCCAGCATCATGGAGGTGCCGCCGCCCAACGAATTGCCGACCATGTGCGCCTTGTCGATGCCGAGCGCGTCCAGGAACTTGCCCACATGCAGGCCGTAAAATTCGAAGAACTTGTCGGGGATGGGCAGCTTATCCGACTGGCCGAAGCCCGGCAGGTCGATGGTCAGCACGCGAAAATGCTTCGCCAGCGCCTGGATGTTGCGCGACCAGTTGGACAGGCCCGAAGCGCCGGGGCCGGCCCCGTGGATCAGGACGATGGGAAAGCCTTCGCCCGCTTCGTGATAGAAGGTGCGGATGCCGTCGACATCGACGAAATGGCCCGTGCCGATGGTTTGATCGGTCATGTCAGTAACCCTTTGCAAGATACGGCCTGCTATTGCGCAATTCTCCCGTCATCCCGGTGGACGCCTGGAGCGCCAACTTAAGCAGTTGAAACAACGTGCTTTCCCCGCGAAAGCGAGGATCCAGGGGCCACCTGGAACCCCGCGTTGATACCCTTGGCCCCTGGACCCCCGCTTTCGCGGGGGAGGCAGGGAGGGGCAATGGGGCAGGTCGGCGCTTAAGGACGATCGCCTTGATGATGGGAAACATGTTCATGGCAGTCCCGGTGACGGTCAGATGCGGGCGCGGTGATGGCCCCAGACGCTGATGGCGGAATGGGTGCCGACCGACCAGTCGGGCCCGCCGACCGCGATCCCCTCGCAGCCATATTCGACCTCGAAGCCGGACGGCGTGCGGACATAGAAGGACAGCATGCGGTCGTTGGAATGGCGCCCCAGCGTGGCCGTGATCTCCACGCCCGCCTTCATGGCGCGGTCGATGGCCAGACCCACATCATCGATGCCGGGCACTTCCAGCATGACATGGTGGATACGCTTGGCCCCCGGCATGGCGGGAGCGATGGCGATCGTGTGGTGGCGGTTGTTGCAATGCAGGAAATGCAGCGGAATGACGATGCCCGGCGCCGCTTCGAACATGATGCGGTCGGACATGCGCATGCCCAGCACAGCCATGTAGAACTGCGTCGTGGCCGCCACATCGGCGGTGTTCACGATGATATGGCCCAGCCCCTGATCGCCGGTGACAAAGCCAGACAGCGGCTGCGGCGACTGGAACGGCACCTCCGGCACCAGCCAGGGGCCGTAATAAAGCTCAATCGCCAGGCCGTTGGGATCGACACAGCGCGCCAGTTCCATGACGCCGCGTGTGGCGGCCAGGGCCGGGTCACGGGTGATGGCGATGCCGGCCGCTTCGATGCGCTGCACAACGGCATCAAAATGTGCTGCGTTGCCGCATTCGAAGCCCGCATACAGAAAATCGTCGCTGGGATCATCATGCAGCGCAAAACGCCAGGCATGGTCATCGATGCGGTAGCGGGTGGAACCGTCCGGCCCCTGGGCCGCCGGCATCAGGCCCAGCAGGACGGCATGGTCGGCCCAGGCGGTCTGGGAGGAGACGCCGAAGCCCAGATAGCCCAGGGCACCGACGGCATTGTCGTGAAGTCGGGTCATTGCGGAACCTCCTGCCCGTTGGGGCTCATGAACCCGCGGATGGCCAGGCCGCCGTCATAGTTCAGGACCATGCCGGTGGCCGGCACGTTCTCCTCGCGCGCGGCCAGGAACACATAAGCGGGGACGTATTGTTCAACCGTGGGGATGAAGCCCAGCGGCACGATGCGGTCGGCCACAGCCTCGAATCCGATCGATTTGATATCCCGATCGTTCAGACCCAGGCTGGCCGGCCCGGTCAGGCCAGTCAAAATCCCGCCCGGCGCCACGGCATTGACGCGAATATTGGGCGCCAATTCATAGGCAAGTTGCCGGACCAGGCCCACGCCCGCATGTTTAGAGGCGGTGTAGAGAACACCGCCGCCATTGGGCAGATGGGCGGCATTGGACAGGGTGAAGATCATGCTGCCCTTGCTTTGCTGCAACGCAGCAGCAGATGCACGCGCCCCTTGCAGATAGCCCAGGACATTCACGCCGAAAAGCTCGTCAAAGCCGGCGGCCAGTTCGGCACCGCACAATGAAACAAGCGGCCAGTTGAAGTCCCACAGCCCGGCATTGCCAATAAAGCAATCCAGCTGGCCGAACCGTTCCAGCGCCAGGGCCACGGCCCGGTCATTGACCTCCGCCGCGCGCACATCGCCCTGGATGGTCGCCACCTTGTCACCGAAACCCTGTTCCAGCGCCGCCAGCCCGGCCGCCGACCGGTCCAGTACGACGCAACGCGCGCCTTCAGCGATGAACCGTTCCACGACACCCCGCCCCAGCCCCCCGGCCCCGCCGGTGACCAGGGCGACCTGCCCTTGCAGACGTCCCATGTTGGTTTGTCCCTGTTGGGGGCGAGCGTAGGTCGTGGGTGAGCGGATGCGAACCCCGACGCTCTGGCACCGTCGCTTGTCGGGGTTCGGCTTTGCCTCACCCGCGACCTACGCGCCCAACGTCAGAAGAAGATGCTGAGGCTGCTGGTCAGCAACGTGGCCTGATCCAGCAGGATGGTGCGCCGCGCGATGCGGAAGCCGCCATCCTTCTGGCGCAGCACATCCTGGCGCTCGCCCGCGAAGATCTCCGTCTGGCGTTCCAGCCGGTTGCGATAGACCAGGAAGGCCGACTTCACCGCCAGCTCGCCCGGCACGGCCCCGTCGGCAATGCGCACATTGCTGATCAGGTGGCGGGTGCGCGATGGCGGGTCCTCGGCCCAGTTGGTGCCGCAGGCCAGCTTGCGCTGGCGCAACAGCATGCTTTCCTTGTCCTCGTCATAATAGGCCGACTGCTTGTCGTCGGAGAATTCCAGGTGCATCTCACGCCGGCCGCGGTTGAACCGCATGGGCATGAAATAGCGGATATCCTCCTCCATCAGGGCGAACCATTCGTCGTAACGGCGGTCGTCCAGCAGTTCGGCCTCGGCATAGTAGAACTGTTCCACCGCGTGCTGGCGCAGCAGGGTCGCTTCATTCAGCGGCATGGCAGGACCCTCCCGTGCAGGTGCCTTCAGCCTGGGGAACGATCGGATCGGTGGGGTGGGTCAGCAGCTTCTGCCAATGGGCATAGAAGCCGCGGGCCGCTTCTTCGGAATAGACCCAGCCCACCTTGCCGGGGAATTGCGGGTCGTCGTTGCGCGACTTGCCCTGGCCCATGCCGACATGGAACCAGGTGTCCTGGGCGGCCGAACCCTTCAGCACGCGCTGGATTTCCACCCAGTTCTCGCCATCCTCCTGCTCGAAGATGCCGGCCGCACTGAAGGAGCGCAGGCCGCCGACGCGGTAGGCTTCCTTCACCTCGTCCGAGGCGTCGGCCTCCACCAGCGTCCAGGCCCAGACCTCGATCTCGTTCGGGCCCTTGGGGTGCCAGACGCGGACGGTGTTGGCCGTGGGCAGGAAGGAGAAATTGGGGAACAATGTCATGTGCTGGGCGTGCATATACTCGCCCCGCTCAAAGCCCAGACGGGCCACGGCCTGATCCTTGCCTTCCTCCGACATATAGCGGGCCACTTCCGGTCCCACGAAGGACCCCAGCAGCTGACGCCGGCCCGGCCCGACGAAGAAGCCGGTGCCATGGCCGCGGTCAGAGCGGAACTGCCGGCCATCATGGCCGAAATCCACCTGTTCCTCTTCCACCACGGGCTTCACCGACATCGACACCGACAGGTGCGCCACCGGCGCGTGGTACATGTCGGATGCGAACTGTTCGGCCGCGAATTTCCAGTTGCAGGGGATCACCCATTTATGGATGCCGCCGATGGCCAGCGTACCGGCCGCCGACCGGTCCAGCAGCACATCCAGATAAAAGGCGGCATCACCCAGATATTCCTCGAAATCGGGCGCATCGGCGTCCCAGTTGCCGAAGATCAGGCCTTTGTAGCGGGCGATGCGGCCCACGGGCCGCGCCCCCCATTCGGCCTTGTCCACCTTGCCATAGGCCGGTTCTTCCAAGGGCACGCCGACCAGTTCACCGCCCAGCCCATAGACCCAGCCATGGTAGACGCAGGTGAAGTTCTTGGCCTTGGACCCGATATCGGACCGGCACAGGCGCATGCCGCGATGGCGGCACTGGTTCAGGAAGGCCTTGACCGACCCATCCTTCTGGCGGACCACAACGACCGGGTCCTCGCCCATATAAGTGGACAGGAAATCGCCCGGTCCCGGTATCTGTGATTCATGGGCAAGAAACAGCCAGCAGCGCTTGAAGATTGTTTCAAGCTCCAGCGCATAAATATCCGGGTCTGTATAGGCGCGACCCTGGATTTTACCGGCCTGTTCATCAAATACCCGCGCGACGAGGTCGCGCGCCGCCTCTGGGGCTTTCGCGCTCATCTTTCCTCCCGATCATTTTTCTTGCAGGTGTCTGTATGGGTTCTAGAATGCCGCAAACTCTTCGGCGCGGCATTGGTTTGGACATGAAAAGAATTAGCAGATCGTTCAAAATGGCACCGCCCGAACGGTTGCCCGAGCCACGCATGGACGGGGTCCGCTTCGGCAGCATCGATCTGGAAGAAGGTGAGGTGCTGAAGGCGGAGCCGCGCGACTGGAGCTGGTTCTTCTATGTCCGGCACGGGACCATGGTGATCCGGCGCGGCGACGACCCGCCCGTCACCGTGCGCGCGGGCGAGGTGTTCGGCGGCGACAGCCGTTCAGGGTTCGAGATGCGGGAAGCGACGGGACGGCGCGGCACCGTGCGCCGTTTCACCGAACTGGATGTCTATGATCCGCAGGCCGACAAGGCGCTGATGGTGCTGACGGCGCATGTGCCGCTGGCGTCCAATGTGCTGCTCAGTTCCTTTACCCACCATATCCATGTGACGCCGGAAGATCCGGGGCCGACGGCGGCCCGCATCCGGGCACTGGTGGATTTCGTGGAGGATGAGCTGGCGGGCGATGGCGCCCTGGTCGACCAGGAAGGCGTGCTGCAGCGTCTGGCGGAGCTGATCCTGGTGACCCTGGTCCGCCATCAGGTGGTGACGGCCGACGATATCCGCGCCACCCTGCCGTCTGCCTTGGTCGATCAGCGGCTGTGGCGGGCGCTTGGCGCGTTCCAGCGCGCACCGGCGGCGCACTGGACGGTGGAACGGCTGGCGGCGGCGGCCGGCATGTCGCGCACGGCCTTTGCCATCCGCTTCCGGGAACTGATCGGGGAGCCGCCGCTGCACAGCCTGACGCGGCTGCGCATGGGTATGGCGACAGAAATGCTGCAGCAGCCGGACGTGCCGCTGAAACGCATTGCCGAGCGCATCGGCTATACGACGGAGGCCGCGTTCTGCCGCGCCTTCGCCAACCATTTCGGCATCAGCCCCGGCCGCTGGCGACAGGCAGCCGCGGGACGCTCAGCTTAAAAGCCCCTGCCGTTCCGCAATCGCCAGGGCCAGCTTGCGGTCATTGGCGCCCAGTTTGCGGAAAATGTTCTTCAGGTGGAATTTCACGGCATTGTCGGTCATGGACAGGCGCCGGGCGATGATCTTGTTGGACCCGCCTTCGGCCAGGGCGGACAGGATTTCCCGCTCCCGCGGGGTCAGCAGCATGGCCGACGCCCCCTGATCCCCCGTCCCATCGCGGTCGCCAAGCGCCACCAGCAATTGCGCGATCCAGTCCAGATTGGCGCGCGCCAGACCGGCCGCCCCCACCCGCGCCACCAGATGGCGCAGCAGCTGGATGACGGAAGGGCCCTGATCGACGAAGATCTGCGTCGCCCCTTCCTCCCGCGTCATGGCCAGCAACTGTCGCAGGTCGGGCACGGCATCGTCCAGCCGGTCAAGCGCCTCCAGCGCCAGGGCGCGCAGCAGCTGGATGCGGGCCACGCCGCGATCAAAGCCGCCGGCCCGCGCCGGTTCCTCCAGCGGGTCCAGCAGGGCCAGCGCGTCTTCCGCCGCCCCTTCGGCCAGTGACAGCGCCGCCAGCGTCAGGCCGACCTCGGTCCGCTCCAGCCGCTGGATCAGTTCCGGCTTGGCGCAATGGGCGCCAGACAGGGCAAAGCCCGTGCGGCCGACCAGAATGCGCGCATCCGCCACCCGGCCCGCCCGGCGCAGCAGGTCGATGCGCAGGCCCAGCAGCAGGGCCGACAGGCGCGGCAGGTCACGGGTCTGCGCCACGCCCTCGCCTCGGTCCAGGATGGCCAGCGCCGGCTCCAGCCCCGCCCGGGCAAAGGCCAGGCCGGCGGCCGTGCGATAGCCGGTGGCGAACATCTCCACCCAGCCTTCGCCTTCCTCCACTCCGCGCAGACCGTCCAGGATCAGCTCGTCCGCCGGCTCCCGTTCCCCGCGCTCGGCATGCAGGCAGGCGCGCAGCACCTGGATGATGGAATGCAGGCGGCGGTCATCGGGGATATCGGCATTGGCCAGCGACTGCGCCCGGTCCAGCGCTTGGGCGGCGGCTTCCAGCCGCAGCCGTTCGATGAAGAAAAAGCCCTGATGGATGGCGATGAAGATGCGGCCGTAGCTGGAATTGACCTTCTGGAAATGCTGGTCGGCCGTGGCCGCCGTGGCCCCGGCAAAGGCCACCTCGCCCTGCCGGTAATGCATGATGCACAGGATGTTGTTGACGAAGCCCTGGTAATAATCGCCGCTGTTCAGCCGCACGCCCAGCCTTTCCAGCGCTTCCAGCCGGTCGCGCGGCATCAGATTGTCCTGATAGGCCGCCAGCAGCCCATCCATGACCAGCAGGTCGGCATCGACAGGGTGGGGATGGTCGGGATCGCTGTGATGATGGGCGCGGATGGCGTCCGACAGGGCGCGCGCCTCGGCCAGCTGCCCGCGCTTGGCCGCGCGCAGGGCCTGGGCCACCTGGATGCGCGGGGCGCCGGCCGCCACGGCCGGCGGCACATGCGACAGGATGGCATCCACCACATGCGCGCCCCGCGACAGCAGCACCAGCATGCAGTCAATGCCGCTGATCAGGGCGACGACGCGGTCCATATCGTCGGCCAAGGCGGCATGGCGCACGGCATCCACCAGCTGCCCCCGCGCCTCGTACCAGCGCGAGGCCTTGGCATGCAGGGTGGCAATGCGCCCGCCCGGCTGTCGGCGCAGCCAGCCCGACAGGAATTCGCGCAGAAGCTGGTGATAGCGGAACCAGTGCCCTTCCCGGTCCAGGGGGAAGATCAGGGAATTGCGCCGCGCCAGCTCGTCCAGCAGGGCCCAGCCGTCGCGCGTGCCGCAGACGGCATCGGCCAGATCGCCATTGACCCGTTCCAGGATGGAGGTGGCGGCCAGGAAATCGCGCAGATGGTCGGGCAGGCCCGCCACCACCTGTTCAGCGATATAGGCCGCCATTTCATCGCGCGACCCGGTGAAGCCGCGCACCCATTGCGCCACGTCGCCCTGCTGGTCCAACCACAGCCGCACCAGCTGTACCGCCACGGGCCAGCCTTCCGTCCTTTCCACCAGATGGGCCACATCGTCGGGCGACAGGCGGCCGGCGAAATAGGCCTGCATCTGGGCCGGCGTGAAGCGCAGGGCCGCTTCCGTCACCTCCGCCAGCGTGCCGGCCAGCCGCAGCGACGAAATGGGAAAGCCGGGGCGGGAGCGCATGGCCACGACAAGGTGCAGATGCGCCGGCCGGTTGCGCAGGATGAAGCCCATCAGCGCGTCATTGTCGCTGCTTTCTACCAGATGATAATCATCCAGCATCAGCAGCACAGGCCGTTCCGCCGCCTCCAGATCGCGCAGCAGCATGCGCAGCACGAAACTGGCCGGCAGGTCGCGCATGGTGCGCTGGGCATTGGCCACCACCTCCCCCACCTCCAGCCCGGCATGGCGCAGGGCCGCCACAATGCCGGCCAAGAAGGCGTGGGGGTCCTTGTCCTCTGCCTCCAGCGTCAACCAGGCGCGGTGCAGCCCGTCACCCGCCAGCCCGTCCCACCATTGGGTCAACAGCGTGGTCTTGCCGTACCCGGCGGGCGTGCGCACCAGGGTCAGGGCGCGCGCCGCCAGCCCCTCGGCCACGGCAGCCAGTTCCGGCCGTTCCACCAATGCCACCATCTGACGCGGTGGCGTCAGCTTGGCGATCAGGTGGATATCGTGGATCGGGTCCATGGGCCTCGGCCGCGGGGATTGCACTTATACCATCGGCGGGAAATCTTGACCGATGGTCAATCTTTCCCGCCCCTCAATCGCCGGCGCCAGCATCCGCTGGCTTGGCTACGCCGCATGTGCGGCGCGGCGGCGGTCGCTGCCGTATCAACGGCCATCATTGATGACCGTTGATATTATCCGCTGGTAACATTTTTGCCATGTGCCGTCTGCCCCGCCATGCCCGGCCACGGGTAGGGTGCGACATCGAGGCGGGTAGGAAGGTGCCTTTACCCGCCGCACCGGATTGCCGGCCGCCCAGACGCGGGGGATCATCCTTCATCGCCGAAACAAAGACGGAAGCGCTCGCCATGGCCCGCAAACTCGACATCCGCCTGATCACGCCCGTGACGACGACGGGCCTGCGCGATCTGGCGGAAATCGCGCATCTGGAAAGTGCCGATATCGGCTTCAGCCACAGCCTGATCGATATCGGCCCGCCGTCGATCGAAAGCGAATTTGACGAGGCGCTGGCCGTGCCCGGCACGCTGGCCAAGGCGCTGGCGGCCGAACGGGAGGGCGTGGACGCCATCATCATCGACTGCATGGGCGATCCGGGCCTGAAGCCGGTGCGTGAGCTGGTGAAGGTGCCGGTGTTCGGGCCGGGCGAGACCAGCATGCATGTCGCCGCCATGCTGGGCCACCGGTTCAGTGTCGTCACCGTGCTGGAAAGCGTGCGGCCCATGCTGTCCAACCTGGCCAAAATCTATGGCGTGGCGGAAAAGCTGGCCTCGGTGGAGGTGGTGGATGTGCCCGTGCTGGAACTGATGGCCCGGCTGGCGGAGGTGCAGCAGGGGCTGGCCGACAAGGCGCTGCACGCCGTGCGCCACGACCATGCCGACGCCATCATCCTGGGCTGCACGGGCTTCCTGGGCTGCGCCGACCAGATCAGCCGGCATCTGCTGGACCATGGCTATGACGTGCCGGTGATCGACCCGATCCCGACCACGGTCATGGTCGCCGCCGGCATCGCCCGCGTCGGCCTGCGCCACAGCAAGAAGACCTACGCCACGCCGACGCTGAAACCCATGGTCGGGTTCGATATCGGGCGGTGAGGGGGGGATCAGCCATCCACCAGTTCGATGCGGACGGTTTTGCCGACCGCTTCCGCCGCACGCCTGATGGCTCCGATGGTGACGGCGTCACAATCAGGATCAAGGATGCGGGCAAGCTGGTTGCGGCTGGTGTTCAGTGCCGCCGCCATGGCGGTCTTGGTGACCTTCTGATCCTTCATGGCCTTCAGAAGCTGTTCCACGGACAGCTCCTTGACCGCCGCCTCCCGTACCTCCCCGGCAATCCCCTCCGCCTCCAGCCAGGCGGAGAAGGAGGGGCCGACATGGCGTGGATTGAAGTCGGTCGTCCCGTCGGTGGGATTGTTCTTGTCGGTCATGGCTGGTTCGTCCTTTTCGCCTCGGCCATGCGCTGCCTGGCCAAGTCCTGAAAAAGTGACTTCACCATCCGAGCATTGCCAGAAACGTACCATATAAAGTTCGAACCATCGGGTGTTCCATCCCCCCCCATTGCAATCCCCCCGCCCCGCCCCTATGTTCGGCCCATGCGCCTGATCGCTACCCTTGTCATGTTGCTGGCCTTTCTGTTCACCGCGCCCGGTTCGGGGCATGCGGCGGACGCGCGCCATGCGCATGAGGAGGCGATGGGGCTGGTGCATCAGGATGATCATGGCGGGCCCACGGGCAAGAATTTCGTGGATTGCCACCATGGCTGTTCGCACAGCCATGTCGCCAGCCCGCTGCGCCTGATGCGCGTGGGTGCGCCCGTGATCTGGACCCAGGCGGATTTTCGTCTGGAAAACGCGGTCCTGCCGCCCACGGCCGACCCGACCCCACCCTATAAGCCGCCCCGCGCCTGACGCCGAAGCCGCCGGCACCGGTCGTCCACGACCGCCGTGCCGCCCCCTTCTCGCGTCTTGAAGCGGAGCAATCATGCGTATGCTGTCAGCATCCGCCCTGGCCCTGTGCGTGGCCTGGGCGCCGATGGCGTTGGCGCAGGCCCCTGTGGCCGGTGCCCCCCAAACACCCCTTTTGACCCTGGACGCGGCCGTGGCCCAGGCGCTGGCCGCGTCGCCACGCACCCGCGCCGCCAGCGCCCGGCTGGATGCCGCCGATGGCGCGGCGCAGCAGGCGGGCGTCCTCCCCAACCCCGTGCTGGGGGTGGAGATGGAGAATATCCGCGGCACCGGCCCCTATCGCGGGTTCGACAGTGCCGAAACCACCTACAGCCTGTCGCAGACCCTGGAACTGGGCGGCAAGCGCGGCGCGCGGCAGGAAGCGGCCGATGCCGCCCGTGCCGCCACGCGCCAGGATCTGACGCTGGCCCGGCTGGACCTGACGCGCGACGTGCGCCAGGCCTTTGCCGATGCCGTGGCCGCCGCGCGTTTGCGCGATCTGGCCGCCGATGGTGTGCGGCTGGCGCAGGAAACCGAACGGTCCATCGCCGCGCGGGTCGACGCCGGGCGCGAAGCCGCGATCCAGCAGACCCGCGCGGAAATCGCGCGGCGACAGGCCGACATCGCCCTGGCCCAGGCGGGACGCGACGCGGCGGCCGCCACCCGCACCCTGGCGGCACTGATGGGCCTGCCCGCCCTGGATGCGCCCCTGGATCGGGGCTGGTTCGACAGGCTGGACCCGGCCGATTCCTCCCCGTCCGCCGATGCCGGAACCAGCCCCGAACTGCGCAAGCGCCAAGCCGATCTGCGGCGCGGACGGGCGGAACTGGATCTGGAAAAGGCCAGGGTCGTGCCCGACCTGACCCTGTCCGCCGGCTTCCGCCGGTTCCGGGACAAGGGCGACAATGCCTTCACGGTCGGCGTCAGCCTGCCCATCCCCCTGTTCGACCAGAACCGCGGCAATATCGCCAAGGCCCGGGCAGAGCTGGTGGCGGCGGAGGCTGATCTGGCGGCCGAACGGCTGGACCTGGAACGGCGGCTGTCGCTGGCCGGCGCGCAACTGGAATCGGCGCGGGAAACGGTTTTCAGCCTGCGTGATCAGGTGCTGCCCACGGCCGAACAGGCCCTTGCCGATGCGGGCGAGGCCTACCGGCAGGGCAAGTTCTCCTACCTGGATGTGCTGGACGCCCAACGCACGTTGTTCGACGCGCGGCGCGACCTGATCGCCGCCCTGCGCACCTATCACGCCGCCCGCGCCGACCTGGATCGGCTGACGGCCACCCCCAACGGGGAGGAATAAGATGACCAAGACGACATTGATCGGCATTTCCGTGGTCGCCCTGCTGGCGGCCGGCATCGGCGGCTACGCCCTGTCCGAAGGCGGGCATGACCATGGGGGCAAACCCCATGCCGAGGGCGACGGCCATGACCATGGCGCGGAAAAGCAAGGCCACGCGCATGAGGAAGGGGAAGAAGAAGACGGCGATATCCACCTGAACGCGGCCCAGATCGCGGCGGCGGGCATCAGTCTGGTCGCAGCCCAGGCCGGCGATGTGGCGGCAGAGGTGCGCGTGTCCGGCACGGTGGTGGAGGATGCGGACCGCCTGGCCCACCTGACCACCCGCCTGCCCGGCGTGGTGGCCGAGCTGCATAAGCGGCTGGGCGAGCCGGTGGCGGCGGGCGATCTGCTGGCCGTGCTGGACAGCCGCGAGCTGGCGGACGCCAAGGCCGATTACCTGGCCGCCCTGAAGCGCGAGGCGCTGGCCGCCGCCAATGGCAAGCGGGAGGAGGAATTGTGGCGCAAGCGCATTTCCGCCGAACAGGATTATCTGGGCGCAAAGACGACGGCGCAGACGGAGCGCATCGCCCTGGACAGCGCCCGGCAAAGGCTGGCGGCCCTGGGCCTGTCGGCGGCGGAGATATCCGCCCTGCCCGGCCAGGACCCCCGGTCGCTGGCCCGCCTGGAACTGCGCGCGCCCATTGCGGGCCGCGTGACGGGGCGCAATGCCGTGCGCGGCGAACTGGTCGCCGCCGACAAGGAACTGTTCACCATCGCCGACCTGTCGCGCGTCTGGGTGGAGATCCCGCTGTACCGCGAGGACATGGGCCAGGTGCGCGACGGCCAGATGGTGCATCTGACCGGGCCGGCCGGGCGCACGGCCAGCGGCAGGCTGATCTTCGCCAGCCCCACCATCGACCCCGCCACGGGGGCGGCGCGGGCCGTGGCGGAGCTGGACAATGAAGACGGGCTCTGGCGTCCTGGTGATTTCGTTTCCGGAACAATCGCGGCGGGCGGCGCGCCGGCCGCGGTGACGGTGCCGGCCGAGGCCGTGCAGACCCTGGCGGGCAAACAGGTCGTCTTCGTGCATGATGGCGACGGGTTCCAGCCGCGCGCCGTGTCCATCGGACGGCGCAACAGCCGGGTGGTGGAGATCACGGACGGTCTTTACGCAGGCGAAACGGTTGCGGCCGCGAAAAGTTTCGTGCTGAAGGCCGAAGCCTCGCGCGCCGCCGCCGAACATTCCCATTCGCACTGATGCACACGGCCGAAGACGCTGACCGATGGTCAGCCTCTCCGGCACCTCAAACGCCGGCGCCACCATCCGGTGGCTTGGCTTCACGCGGCACATGCCGCGCGGCGGCGGTCGCCGCCGTACCACCGACCATGGAGATGGCCGGTGGTATCAGGGGTATGAACCATGATCGAACGTATCCTGTCGCTGTCCATCCGGCGGCGGCATCTGGTGGTATTGCTGGTGGCGGTGCTGGCGGGTTTCGGGCTGCAATCGCTGCGGCACCTGCCCATCGATGCCGTGCCCGACATCACCAACAACCAGATCCAGATCACCACGCTGGCCCCGTCCCTGTCGCCGTTCGAGATTGAACAGCAGGTGACCTTCCCCGTGGAAACCGCGCTGTCCGGCATTGCCGGGCTGGAGGGCACGCGATCCATCTCCGTCAATGGCCTGTCGCAGGTGACGGCCATCTTCGCGGAAAAGGTGGATATCTATTTCGCCCGCCAGCAGGTGGGTGAACGGCTGGGGGAGGTGCGCGAACAGCTTCCCCCCGGCCTGACCCCAACCATGGGCCCCATCTCCACCGGTCTGGGGGAGGTCTATATGTGGACCGTGGAATATGCGCCCTTTGACGCCAGGAACGCTGTCGATGGCAAGCCCGGCTGGCAGCCCGACGGTGCCTATCTGACGCCCGAGGGCGAAAGGCTGGGCAGCGAGGTGGAACGGGCGACATATCTGCGGACCGTCCAGGACTGGATCGTCACACCGCAGATGAAGGGGGTGCCCGGTGTCGCCGGCATCGACACGATCGGCGGGCATGTAAGGCAATATCAGGTGATGCCGGACCCGGCGCGACTGGTCGCCTATGGCTTCACCTTCGCCGATCTGACGGCCGCCCTGGAACGCGCCAATCAGAGCTTAGGCGCCGGGCAGATGGAGCGGAACGGGGAGCTGTTCATCCTGCGCGCCGATGGTCGCCTGTCGAGCGCGGACCAGATCGCCGATGTGGTGATTGCCACCCGCAACGGCGTGCCCGTGCGGCTGGGCGATGTCGCCAGCGTGGCGCCCGGCCAGGAGGTGCGCACGGGCAGCGCCAGCGAAAACGGGCGCGAGGTGGTGGTGGGCACCGCCCTGATGCTGATCGGGCAGAACAGCCGCACCGTGGCCGCCGCCGTGGATGCCAGGCTGGAGGAAATCCGCCGGTCCCTGCCCGCCGGCATCATGGCCAAGACCGTGCTGGACCGCACCGATCTGGTGAATGCCACCATCAAGACGGTGGCCAAGAACCTGACGGAAGGGGCCTTGCTGGTCATTGCCGTGCTGTTCCTGCTGCTGGGCAATTTCCGCGTGGCCCTGATCACGGCGCTGGTCATTCCCGTGACCATGCTGCTGACGGCCACAGGCATGTTGAAGGCGGGGGTCAGCGCCAATCTGATGAGCCTGGGCGCGCTTGATTTCGGCCTGATCGTCGATGGCGCCGTGATCATTGCGGAGAACTGCCTGCGCCGGCTGGGCGAACGCCAGCACGGGCTGGGCCGCCTGCTGACGCTGGAGGAAAGGCTGGCGGAGGTGGGCGCGGCCGCGAAGGAGATGATCCAGCCATCGGTCTATGGGCAGGCCATCATCATCATTGTCTATCTGCCGCTGCTGAGTTTCAGCGGCGTGGAGGGCAAGATGTTCGAGCCGATGGCGCTGACCGTCATCATCGCCCTGGTCGCGGCCTTCATCCTGTCCCTGACCCTGGTGCCGGCCCTGATTGCGCTGTGCGTCACGGGCAAGGTGACGGAGACGGAAAACCCCGTCATCGCGCGGGCCGACCGGGCCTATCGCCCGCTGCTGGACCGGGCGCTGTCGCGGCCGCTGGCTGTGTCGGCCTGGGCCGCCGCCCTGTTCGGGGCCAGCCTGCTGCTGTTCACCCAACTGGGGCAGGAATTCATCCCGCAGCTGGACGAAGGCGATGTGGCGCTGAATTCCTTCCGCATCCCGTCCACCAGCCTGACGCTCGCCACCGAACAGCAGATGGCGATTGAAAGGACCGTCACCGCCTTTCCCGAAGTGGCCTATGCCTTTTCCAAGACGGGCACGGCAGAGATCGGCACGGACGTGATGCCGCCCGGCATCTCCCACATGTTCGTGATGCTGAAGCCGCGCGAGGAATGGCCCGATCCCGGCCAGTCCAAGGCCGAGCTGATCCGGCGGCTGGAAGCGGCCGTCGCCGCCCTGCCGGGACAGGTGTATGAGGTCAGCCAGCCCATCCAGCTTCGCTTCAACGAATTGCTGGCCGGCGTGCGCGGCGATGTCGCCATCAAGGTCTTTGGCGATGATTTCGACACGGCTCTGGCCACCGCCAACCAGATCGCGGCCAAGGTGAAGGGCATTGAAGGGGCAGCCGATGTGCGGGTCGAACAGGTGACGGGGGCATCCTTCCTGAATGTCTCCGTCGACCGGGCGCAGGCCGCCCGCTTCGGCCTGTCGGTGGCCGATGTGCAGGAGGTGCTGGCCATGGCGGTTGGCGGGCGCGAAGCCGGCCTGATCTATCAGGGCGACCGGCGGTTCGACATTGTGGCCCGCCTGCCCGATGCCTTGCGCAATGATCCCGACGCGCTGAAATCCCTGCCCATACCGCTGCCCGCGGCCATGGCGGGGGGATTGCGCAGCGTGCCGCTGGGCCAGGTGGCGCGGTTCGAGTTCACCGAGGGCCCCAACCAGATCAGCCGCGAAAATGGCAAGCGCCGCATCGTCGTGCAGGCCAATGTCCGCGGCCGTGATATCGGGTCGTTTGTGGCCGAGGCACAGACGGCCGTGGCCGGCGTTCCCCTGCCCGCCGGTTACTGGGTCAACTGGGGCGGGCAGTTTGAAAACCTGATCGCGGCGCGCGAACGGCTGATGCTGGTGGTGCCGGGCTGCTTCGCCCTGATCTTCCTGCTGCTTTATGGCGCGCTGGGGTCGGGCCGGGATGCGGCCCTGGTGTTCAGCGGCGTGCCGCTGGCGCTGTCGGGTGGCATCCTGGCCTTGTTCCTGCGCGGCATGCCGTTTTCCATCTCCGCCGCCGTCGGCATGATCGCCCTGTCCGGTATCGCCGTGCTGAACGGGCTGGTCATGCTGTCCTATATCCGCCAGTTGCGGGCGGGCGGCATGGCGATGGAGCAGGCGGTGCGGGAAGGGGCGCGCACGCGCCTGCGGCCCGTGCTGATGACGGCCCTGGTCGCCAGCCTGGGCTTTGTGCCCATGGCGCTCTCCACCAGCGTCGGGGCAGAGGTGCAGCGCCCCATCGCCACCGTGGTCATTGGCGGCCTGATCACCGCCACCCTGCTGACTCTGCTGGTCCTGCCGGCGCTGTACCGCCGCTTTGGCGGACCAGTCACGCCGGCTGAACGGCATTGGGAGAGGAAAAGATGATGAAGCTGTTCACGCTGGCCGTGCTGGCCCTGGCTGTGACGGGCTGTACGAGCCCGGAACCGGTCTGCAAGCCCGAACCCCACACCAACCCGCACACCCAGCTTCACGCCGGCAACGGCGTGCGCACCCATGTGGATGGGCATGAGTGCGGGGAGGTTGGGGGGAAGTAGAGGGAGTGTTTGGGGGGAGCAGGAGGGCGTGAGGGCGCCGCCCCCCACTTACGCTCTCGCTGTCCCGTCATCCCGGCCTTGGCCGATAGGCGCTAACTTAGCCAATTGCACCATCCTTGCCTCCCCCGCGGAAGCGGGGGTCCTGGGGCCAAGGGAACTGAGGCCTGGTTGCTTGTGGCCCCTGGATCCCCGCTTCCGCGGGGAAGGCATCTGATTCCAAGGGACTGACTTAGCACCTATGGACGAAAGCCGGGATGACGGAAAGAGGGCGCCCCCCTTACCCCACCCAATCGCCTTCCACCGCCGTCACCCGCACGTCGGCCAGGCCCTGGCGGGCCTGCTTCAGCACGGCATAATCCGGGCTGTTCCAGAAGGCCTGCAGCGTCGCCATGTCGGGCCAGCGGCTGACCAGGGTGACAGCACCTTCATGCCCGTCACCTTCCAGCACAATGCCCGGCCCCTTGCCGCGGAACACATAGTCACCGCCATGGCGGGCCACCAGTTCGGCGGCCGCCTTGGCATAGCGGGCGCCAAAGGCTTCCCGGTCCAGCACCCGGGCGGTGATGATCATATAGGCCGGCATCACGCAGTCTCCTTTTCACCCGACGGCAAACTGTCCGCCGACGGATACCGCCCCAGGGTCAGCAGCAGGGCCGCCCCCACCAGCAGCGACACGCTGCCGATCACCAACCCGACATCATAGGACCCGGTGGACACGAAGATACGACCGAAGGCGAAGGGGCCGAAGCCGGCGCCAAAGGCGAAGAACCCGTACATGAAGCCATAGATGGTGCCGTAGCAGCGCATGCCGAAATAGCGGCTGACCATGAAGGCCAGGATGTCATACTCGACACCGGCCGCGAACCCGATCATCAGCACGGCCACGGTGGCCATCGGCCCCGTCACTCCGTCGCCCGTCAGCAGCAGACAGGCCGCCGCCGGCAGGGCCAGCAGCACGAAGGCCACGGCCGGCGCCCAGAACCGGTCAATCAACCAGCCGCCGATCAGGCGCCCGGCAATGACCGACGGGCCGATCAGGCTGGCAATATGCACGGCCGTGTCGGAGCCCAGCCCCTTGCTGCCCAGGATCTTTTCCAGGTTCGGGATGGGCCCGCCCACGGCAAAGGCGATGGGCAGGAAGGCCAGCGCCAGCACCCAGAACCGGTAATTGCGCATGGCCCCGCCCAGGCTGTACCCGCTATGGGACCGCTTGGCCGGCGCGCCCACGGCCTTCACATCGTCGGTATCACGGAACAGGAAATAGGCGGCCGGAAAGGTCAGCAGCAGCGGCAGGGCCGCCACACCGATATAGGCCCACCGCCAGCCCACCTCCGCGATCAGGAAATTGGCGTACAGCTTGGCGCTGGCCCCGAACAGGCCCGTACCCAGCAAGGACAGGCCCAGGGCCAGACCGCGATTGGCATGGAACCAGTTGGCCACCGCCCGCGTCCAGGTCACGGGCAGGGTGCCAGAGCCAACCAGGGAGACCAGCACCCAGTTGGCATAGAACAGGGTCAGCGACCCGTTGGACAGGGCGAAACAGCCCATGGCCAGGCCGAACAGGATGACGGAAACCAGCACCACGGGGCGCACGCCGAACCGGTCCGCGGCCAGCCCCGCCATCGGACCCATGACCATGGCGGCCAGCGTCATGATCATGAAGGCCAGCATGATCTGATCGACAGCCCAGCCGAATTCCTGCGTGAGCGGCGCCACAAACACGCCGGTCGTATAGAAGGGAATGGGCGACAGGCCCAGACCAATGCCCAGGGCGGCGGCTGCGACCACCTTCCATCCCTGCTTGAATTCCGACCGATCCGCCGACATGTGCGCTCCCGGTGCAAATGGTATAATGATAGATCATTATTGCAGGCCAAAACGGTGCCCCGCAATCGGAAACCGGCGTCAGGGTGAAAGTTTCGATCAAAGCCTTGCAAGCCCGGCCGGGTCGCCTGTCCTCCAGTTGGTCAGACCGACAGGGGCGGCGTGACCTGCGACCGAAGGTGCCGCATTTTACCCGTTGCCGCACCGGGCCACCGGTGCTTAAATGGTATAAACATATATCATTCGACAATAGTGAGGCCGGTGACATGCGGTTCGAGCCGACGATGGTGCGGGAAGAAAAGACGGCCCGCCAGCTTTATGAACAGGTGAAGGCCAATCCGGCACGGGCGAAATTCGGCTTCGGCCAGCGCCTGGCCATCGTCAATGTGGATTTCCAGCAGGCCTATACGCGCCCCGACCTGTTCCCGAAATCGGCCTATGTCACCGATCCCGACCAGATCGCGCATGTGAACCGGATCAGCGCCGCCGCCCGGCGCCTTGGCATGCCCGTGATCTGGACCCGCGTCGCCTATAAGGCGGATGGCGGCGATGCCGGCGTCTGGGGTACCCGCACCAACACGCCCGACAGCCTGCAGAACATCAAGCTGGGCAGCGAGCGTCACGCCTTCGACCCGCGGGTGGAGATCGATGCGGCCGTCGACCTTGTCTATGACAAGCGCATGCCGTCGGCCTTCCATGAGTCGCCGCTGCAATCCTATCTGATCTGGCACAAGATCGACACGGTGGTGGTGACGGGCGGCAGCACGTCCGGCTGTGTGCGCGCCACGGCGGTGGACAGCCTGTCCCGCGGCTATCGCACCATCGTCCCGGAGGAATGTGTGGCCGACAAGCATGAAAGCTACCACTTCGCCAACCTGACCGACCTGTTGCTGAAATATGCCGACGTGGTCGGCGTGGCAGAGGTTGAGGCGCATCTGGCGTCGCTGGGGTGAGGGGGGCTACCCACCCCGTCATTCACACTCTGTCGTCATCAATTTCCGTCATCCCGGCGAAAGCCGGGACCCAGGGGCCAAACGCCCAACCTATCGGCAGCTTCCATCGACGCGGCGTCGGCGGTTGATCCTGTGGCCCCTGGGTCCCGGCTTTCGCCGGGATGACGGGAATTGATGACAAGAATTAAGGCATATCCCCCGGTCCCCCGAACCAGGAACCCACCATGCACCGCGATCCCCATCTTTATGATTTCTGGCCCTATCGCGACCGGCCGAAGATCACCTGGCCGGGCAACAAGAAGCTGGCCTTCTGGGTCGCCCCCAATATCGAATATTACGAGATCGACCCGCCGGTGAACCCGTCGCGCAAGCCCTGGGGCCGGCCGCATCCCGATATCGTGCCCTATTCGGCGCGCGACTGGGGCAACCGCGTCGGCCATTGGCGGCTGATGGAGGTGATGGACGAGTTCAATGTGCGCGGCAGCATCAGCCTGTCGGTCGCCATGCTGAACCATCACCCGGAAATCATCCGCGCCTGCGTCGACCGCGACTGGGAATTCTTCAGTCACGGCATCTACAACACGCGCTATTCCTACAACATGACAGAGGCGCAGGAACGCGCCGTGCTGGAAGACAGCATCAAGTCCGTCATGGACGCCACCGGACAGCGCATCCGCGGATATCTGGCCCCGGCCCTGACCCATACCGAACGCACACTCGACCTCTTGGCCGAATATGAGTTCTGGTATTCTTGCGACCTGTTCCAGGATGACCAGCCGCAGCCGCTGAAGGTGAAGGGCGACAATCGCCTGATCTCCATGCCCTACAGCCTGGAGGTCAATGACGTCATCACCTATGGCGTCTATAACCAGAGCCCGCGCGCCTATGCCGACGCGCTGATGCGCCATTTCGACCAACTGCTGGAAGAAGGGGCGGATACGGGCACGGTCATGTGCATTCCGCTGCACGCCTATCTGGTGGGCCATCCCCACCGTATCGGGCCCTTCCGGGAGGCGCTGCGCTACATCACCAGCCATCGCGACGATGTCTGGGTGACGACGGCCAAGGAAATCGCCGAGTTCTACCGGACCAACCATTATGAACAGAGCCTGGCCGACATTGCCCGCCGCGGCAATGCCCGGCCCGGCACCGGCTTCAACCCCGGCACGCAGGGGGCCCTGTGATGACCAGCCTTCCCGACAGCTATTTCACCTATGCACAGCGCCATGCCGGCCCGGACCATGGCCATTACAAGGCCTCGCCCGTGCGCGACCGCGCGCCCATCGCCCTGCCGGGCGGGGCGGCCCTGGGCCTGTGGGTGGTGGTGCCGCTGGAATTCTTCCCCCTGAACCCGTCCGGCCAGCCCTTCAAGGCGCCAGGCGCCATGCAGACGCCCTATCCGGACCTGCGCCATTACACCACCCGCGATTATGGCAACCGCGTCGGCGCCTATCGCCTGCTGAAGCTGTTCGGCAAGCTGGGCCTGCGCGTCACCTTCGCGGTGCAGGGTGCGGTGGCCGAGCGTTATCCGGGGCTGGTCAAGGATGTACTGGGCGACGGGCACGATCTCTGCGCCCATGGCTGGGACACGGACAGCCTGCACCATTCGGGGTTAAGCGAAGAGGTGGAGACGGGCTACATCACCCGTACGCTGGACGCCATCCAGGCCGCCACCGGCCACCGGCCCGATGGCTGGATCAGCCCGGCGCGCGCCGAAGGCTTCGCCACGCCGGCCCGGCTTGCCGCCAACGGCATCACGTGGTTCGCCGACTGGGCCCATGACGAGCTGCCCACCCGGTTCCAGACCGATGCCGGTGAGCTGGCCGCCCTGCCCTTGTCGAACGAGCTGGATGACTGGCAGATCCTGGTCACCTATGGACGGCCGGAACATGAATGGGTGGCCCAGGTGTCGGACGCGGCCGACTGGCTGTCGGATGAGGCCGCGCGCCTGTCCAGCCCGCGCATCCTGACCCTGACGGTGCGCCCCTATGTCAGCGGCCTGCCCTATCGCGTCAAGGCGCTGGGCGACAGCCTGAAGGGCGTGCTGGACCGGCCGGGCACGACGGCGCTGACGCCGAAGGATCTGGTGGGGGCATTGTCGGTTTGAGGGGGTCTGACGTTATCCCTCTCTCCCGTCATCCCGGCGAAAGCCGGGACCCAGCGTAGAGCGGCGTCTGCCGCGATAAGAATCATGTCGGCGCTGACCGCGCCTCACGCTGGGCCCCGGCTTTCGCCGGGGTGACGGGGAGGGAGGTGTTATTGCTCAGGACACCAGCCCCAACTGCACCCGCCCGTCCACCAGCCGCGCCGGGATGCGGCCGGTGCAGCCTTCGTCGGGGCCGGTGGCATAGCCGGTGGCAAGGTCGATGACCCAGTTATGCAGGGGGCAGGTCACGGCATGACCGTGAACGATGCCTTCCGACAAAGGGCCCTTCTTGTGCGGACATTCATCGCGCAGCGCGAAGACCTGGTCGTCGATGGTGCGGAAGACGGCGATGCAGCCGTCCGCATGGTCCACCCGGCGGGCACCCTGCACGGGAATGTCGGTCAGGGCGCCGATATCGGTCCAATCAAGCGGACGGTGCATGATGGCTCACTCCCACCTTGGCAAGAGCTTGGAAATCGCGGGACGCCGGCGCGCCGGGGGCGCGTTCAGCCCAGGGATCGACCTGCGCATGGCGCTGGCTGGACAGGAAACGGGCATGCAGGGCGCGGCGATTGTCGGCGTCGCCGACAACGCGGGCCTTCACGAAATCCAGCCCCACCCGTTCGATCCAGGGCGCCGTCCGTTCCAGGTAATGCGCTTCTTCCCGGTACAGCTGCATGAAGGCGCCGCAATATTCCTGCACCTCTGCCTCCGTCGTCACCTTGGCCAGCAGGTCGGTGCCGCGCAGCTTGATGCCGCCATTGCCGCCGACCAGCAGGTCGAAGCCGCCATCGGTGGCGATGACACCGAAATCCTTGATGGTGGCTTCCGCACAGTTCCGGGGGCAGCCGGACACGGCCATCTTGAACTTGTGCGGGGTCCAGGAACCCCAGGTCATGCGCTCCAGATTGACCCCGACCTCCAGCGATTTCTGCGTGCCGAAGCGGCACCAGTCCGACCCGACACAGGTCTTCACGGTGCGCAGCGACTTGCCATAGGCATGGCCGGACACCATGCCGGCGGCGTTCAGGTCGGCCCAGACGGCGGGCAAATCTTCCTTCTTCACACCCAGCAGGTCGATGCGCTGACCGCCCGTCACCTTCACCGTGGGGATGGCGAATTTTTCCACCACATCGGCGATGGCGCGCAACTCCCCGGCATTGGTCAGGCCGCCCCACATGCGCGGGACGACGGAATAGGTGCCGTCCTTCTGGATATTGGCGTGGACGCGTTCATTCACGAAGCGGCTGGCGGCATGATCGACATATTCCCCGGGCCAGGCGGCCAGCAGGTAATAGTTCAGCGCCGGGCGGCAGGTGTGGCAGCCATCGGGCGTCTTCCATTCCAGGGCCTGCATGACGGAAGGAATGGATTTCAGTTCCTGCACACGGATCAGGCGGCGCACGCTGTCATGGTCATGGTCGGTGCATTTGCAGATCGGCTTGACGCCGGCCGCCTGATACTCCCCGCCCAGCGCATGGGCCAGCAACCCTTCCACCAGACCGGTGCAGGACCCGCAGGACGCCGATGCCTTGGTCGTGGCCTTCACGGCGTCCAGTGTGGTCAGGCCCTTTTCGGTGATGGCCTTGACGATGGTGCCCTTGCAGACGCCGTTGCAGCCGCAGATTTCCGCCGTATCAGGCAGCGCCGCAACGGCGGCGGTAGGGTTTGCGGCACCGCCTTCCCGGGATGCGTAACCCTGGCCGAAGATCAGCGTGTCGCGCAGGCCCGACACATCCTCCCCCGCCTTCAGCAGCTGGAAATACCAGCCGCCATCGCCCGTATCGCCATAAAGGACGGCCCCCTTGATCCTTCCATCCTGCAAGACGATGCGCTTGTAGACGCCGCGCCCGGCATCGCGGAAGACGATATCCTCCGTCCCCGGCCCGCCGGAAAAATCACCGGCGGAGAAGACATCGACACCCGTCACCTTCAGCTTGGTGGAGGTGACGGAGCCGGTGTAGCCCGCAGCCTGATTGCCCGCCAGATGGTCCGCCAGCACCTTCGCCATCTCAAACAGCGGCTGCACCAGTCCGTAACAGGCGCCTCGATGCTGCACGCATTCGCCCACCGCACTGATGGCCGGGTCGTTGGTCACCATATGGTCATCGACCAGAATCCCGCGCCCGACCTCCAGCCCCGCTGCCGCTGCCAGCCGCGTGTCGGGGCGGATGCCGACGGCCATGACCACCAGATCGGCCGGAAGGTGGGTGCCATCCTTCAGCGCCACGCCCGTGACATGGCTGTCACCCAGGATGGCGGCCGTGTCGGCACCGGTCAGCACGGTCAGGCCGCGCCGTTCCAGTTCCTTGGCCAGCAGGTGCCCGGCCGACGCATCCAGCTGCCGTTCCATCAGGTGCCCGGCCAGATGCAGGACGGTGACGTCCATGCCGCGCGCCTTCAGGCCCACGGCCGCTTCCAGGCCCAGCAGACCGCCGCCGATGACGACGGCATGCCCGCCCTTGGCGCTGGCCGACAGCATGGTGTCGACATCATCCACGTCACGGAAGGTGACGACGCCGGGCAGGCGGGCGCCGGGGATGGGGATGACAATGGGCATGGAACCGGTGGCGATCAGCAGCCGGTCATAAGGGACGGTCAGGCCGGACTTGGTGATCACCAACTGATCGTCGCGGTCGATGCTTTCCACCGGGTCGCCGGCATGCAGTGTGATGCCGTTGCTGGCGTACCAGTCCAGATCATTGATGACGATCTGGTCGAAGGTCTTTTCCCCCGACAGCAGGGGGGACAGCATGATGCGGTTATAGTTCACGCGCGGTTCGGCGCCGAACACGCTGATGTCGTAAAGGCCGGGCGCGCGGGCCAGCAATTCTTCCACGGCGCGGATCCCCGCCATGCCATTGCCGATGACGACAAGCCGGGGGCGGGGGGTGGGGGAAGCGGCGGGCAGGTGGGTCATTTCTGGCTCCATCCAGGCTTTGCGCAAAAAACGCGCAATAAAAAAGGCGCCCGACCGTGTCGCGGCCCCTGTCGGGGTTCCACGCACGTTCGGACGCCATTATCCGGTGGGGCCCGGCCTTGGACCCCTATATGCGATCCCCGGTTGGACGGGGACCTGTCGCCAGCGGCATCGCCGGCGCCTGCTTCCCTCTAAGCGAACGCCGTGCCAACGGCCTAAATCGTTGGAATATATGAAATCCTGGGTGCAATGTGATCTGGGTGGGCAAGCAATGTTGCCTTTATTTCGGGCACGACCTGCGTCCTGGTCAGATTTTGTGCAATCGTTCGCGCTGGACGGGCGGCGCTTTCCGCGCGACTTTGGCGGAAATCCATCCTCCGGGCCGGCTTTGGCCGTGCTGGCACGGGCGTTGCTGAGGATATCCCGTCCCGAGGCAGGGATATTCCATCGTCCAACGGCGGACGACCAGGCAGGGTGCGGTGAAAACCGCCCCATCACGCATGGCCGGCCGCGGGGCGACAGCCCGGATGGACGGCCCAGGACCCAAGGGCACCGCGATGGATATCCGCAACAAGGCCACCCGTATCGACCTGTTCTCCCTGAAAAGCGCGCAGATGCGCGCTTTTCACATGAGCTGGCTGGCCTTCTTCCTGTGTTTCTTCGGCTGGTTCGGCATCGCGCCGCTGATGGCCGTCGTCCGCGATGATCTGGGGCTCAGCAAGGGCCAGATCGGCAATATCATGATCGCGTCGGTGGCCATCACCGTGGCCGTGCGCCTGATCGTCGGGCCGCTCTGCGACCGGCTGGGGCCGCGGCGCACCTATACGGGCCTATTGGCGCTGGGCGCCGTGCCCGTCATGGCCGTGGGCCTGGCCGACAGTTACGAGACATTCCTGCTGGCCCGTCTGGCCATCGGCGCCATCGGCGCCGCCTTTGTCATTACCCAGTATCATACGTCGGTGATGTTCGCGCCCAGCGTCGTGGGCACGGCCAATGCCACGACGGCGGGCTGGGGCAATCTGGGCGGGGGCGTGACGCAGATGGTCATGCCGCTGGTCCTGGCCGCCATCCTGTCGCTGGGCGTGGAGAAATCGCTGGGCTGGCGTCTGGCCATGATCGTGCCGGGGTTGGTGCTGCTGGCGGCATCCTTCTGCTACTGGCGCTTCACGGTCGACAGTCCGGAAGGCGACTTTGCCGATCTGCGCCGCGCCGGGCGGATACCGCCGGCCGGTTCCGCCGGCAAGGGGGGCAGCTTCCTGACCGTGCTGGGTGACCGGCGGGTCTGGGCCCTGTTCCTGGCCTATGGCGCCTGTTTTGGTGTGGAACTGACCCTGCACAATATTGCAGCCATCTATTTCTTCGACACTTTCCGGCTGGACCTGGGGACGGCCGGCATCATCGCCGGCCTGTTCGGATCGATGAGCCTGTTTGCCCGGACCCTGGGCGGCTGGGTGTCCGACCGCTGGGCGGCACAGGCCGGCCTGTCGGCGCGCGTGCGCCTGCTGTTCCTGGTACTGCTGGCGGAGGGGCTGTCGCTGATCCTGTTCTCCCAGATGGGGGTGCTGGTGCTGGCCGTGGCGTCGATGCTGATGTTCTCCCTGTTCGTGCAGATGGGCTGTGGCGCCACCTTCGGCATCGTGCCCTTCATCAACCGCAAGGCGCTGGGGTCGGTGTCGGGCATCGTCGGGGCCGGTGGTAACATGGGTGCCGTGGCTGCCGGCTTCCTGTTCAAGGCCGATGGCATCAGCTACCAGCAGGGCCTGTTCTATCTGGGCATCGCCGTGGCGCTCGCCGCCCTGCCCACACTGCTGATCCGGTTCGATGACCGGGTGGCCGACGATATGCCCGCCGCCCTGCCCGTGGCGGCGGAATAAGGGGGCCATGTGGGGATGACGGAAGGGAAGATGAGCAACCCGCAGCCCAATATTCTGGTCATCGACGGCAATCCCGACCGCGCGGCCGTGGTGGAACGCGGGCTGGTGGAATCCGGCTGGGTGCGGGTCGCCACCATCGGTCCGTCCGTCAACCTGCTGGCCCGTATCCAGGCGCTGGCGCCTGATGTCATCATCATCGATCTGGAAAATCCCGACCGCGATACGCTGGAACAGATGTTCCAGGTCAGCCGGGTGGTCCAGCGGCCCATCGCCATGTTCGTGGACCAGAGCGACAGCCAGATGATCCATGCCGCCATCGAGGCCGGCGTCAGCGCCTATGTCGTCGACGGGCTGCGCCAGGATCGGATCAAGCCCATTGTGGAGACGGCCATCACCCGCTTCAACGCCTTCGACCGGCTGCGGCGGGAGCGGGACGAGGCGCAGGCCAAGCTGATTGACCGCAAGCTGGTGGAACGGGCCAAGGGCCTGTTGATGAAGAACCGGGGACTGGCGGAGGAGGAGGCGTACAACCTGATGCGCCGCACCGCCATGAAGCAGAACCGCAAGCTCTCCGACATCGCGCAGAGCGTCATCACCGCGTTCGAGATGGAGCTTTAAAGAATGGCCGGGATCGTCAAGCTGGGCTTCGCGCCCCTGGTGGATTGCGCCATTCCCGTCGTCGCGGCGGAGAAGGGCTTTGCCAGGGATGAAGGCATCGACCTGGTCGTGGAACGCGCACCCTCCTGGGCGGCCCTGCGCGACCGGCTGGCCTTCGGACTGGTGGATGGGGCGCACATCCTGGCGCCACTGGCGCTGGCCCTGCACCACGGGATCGCCGGTGTGCCGGCCCTGCCTCTGGTCGTGCCGGTGTCGCTGGGCCTGGGCAACAACGCTATCACCCTGTCGGTGGCGCTGTACGATCGGATGCTGGCGGCGGCACCGGAGGTGATGGCGGGGCCGCCGGCCCTGCGGGCCCGCGCGCTGCGTCCCGTCATTGATGCCGACCGTGCGGCGGGCAAGCCGCTTCTGTCCTTCGTCACCGTCTTCCATTTCTCCTGCCACCATTACGAGCTGTTGAAATGGCTGGCCGATGGCGGGATCGACGGGCGCAGCGAGGTGAATATCGGCGTCATCGCCCCGCCGCGCATGGTGGAAAGCCTGGAAGCCGGCTGGATCGACGGCTATTGCGCGGGCGAGCCCTGGAACCAGCGGGCCGTGCAGCGCGGCGTCGGCCGGGTGGTGGTCACCAAGGCCGATATCCGCCCCGATGGTCTGGAAAAGGTGCTGGGCCTGCGCGCCGATTGGGTGGCGGCGCATCCGGCGGAGACGTCGGCGCTGGTCCGGGCCATCGTCCGCGCCGCCGACTGGAGCCGTGACCCGGCCAACAGGCTGGAACTGGCCGGCCTGCTGGCGGAGGTGCGCCATGTCGGGCTGCCGGCCGATCTGATTGCGCAAACCCTGTCCGGCGCCATCCCCGCCCCGCACCGTAACCGGCCGGACCCGGCCGATGCGATTCTGTTGCTGACGGAGATGGCAGCGGCGGGGCAACTGGACCTGCCGGTTGAGCAGCGGGCGGCGCTGGCCGCTGCCGTGTGGCGGCCGGATCTCTATGATAAGGCCCTGCATCCCTGAACGGGGGACAGGGTGTCCGCTGTTCAGGGGGGGGCGGACCCAACGGGTGCTTCCGGCTTTAACACAAACGCCCCACCCCGGTGTCGCCAGGGTGGGGCGTCGTCCTGATCGGGTGGTGGGATCACGCCGCTTCCGGCTTGGCGTGGCGTTCATAAAGGAAGCGCAGCACGGCGGCGCGGCAGGCGATGTAGGTCGGGTCGTCCGACAGGTCCAGACGGCGGCGCGGACGGGGCAGGTTGACGGGCAGCACCTCCCCGATGGTGGCCGACGGGCCGTTGGTCATCATGACGATGCGGTCGGACAGCAGCACCGCCTCGTCCACATCATGGGTGATCATGATGACGGTGCTGTTCAGGCGTCCCTGGATCTCCATCACCGTGTCCTGCAGATGGGCGCGGGTCAGGGCGTCCAGGGCGCCGAACGGCTCATCCATCAGCAGCACCTTGGGCTCCATGGAAAGCGCCCGGGCAATGCCCACGCGCTGCTTCATGCCGCCCGACAACTCGTCCGGCCGCTTGTCCACGGCATGATCCATATGGACCAGCCGCAGATTGTGCAGCGTCCAGTCATGCCGCTGGGCGGCACTTTTGCTGGACCCGAACACCTTGTCCACGGCCAGCCGCACATTCTGATAGGCCGTCAGCCAGGGCAGCAGCGAGTGGTTCTGGAAGACCACGGCCCGATCGGGGCCGGGGCTGTTCACCTCGTGTCCGTCCAGGATGACGCCACCCTGCGTGGCCCGCGACAGGCCGGCCACGATGTTCAGAAGCGTGGATTTGCCGCAGCCGGAATGGCCGATGATGGAAACGAACTGGCCCCGATCGATGGTCAGGTTCACATCGGTCACAGCGTTGAACAGGCGGTTCCCGACCTTGAAATCCATGCCGATTTTTTCAAGCGAGAGATAGGGCGTGGTCATGGGTTCGTCCTTGGGACGGAGGGGATGGGGGAAGGGGGCAGGGGGAGGGGGCAGCGGGTCATCCCACCTTGCGGCCTGCCACGCGGTTGCCGACGAGTGTGATCAGCCGGTCCAGCAGGAAGCCGACCAGGCCGACATAGACCAGGGCCAGGATGATCTCGCTCATCAGCGAGCTGTTCCAGGCGTCCCAGATGAAAAAGCCGATGCCCACGCCGCCGATCAGCATTTCCGCGGCGACGATGGCCAGCCAGGACAGGCCGATACCGATCTTCAATCCGGTAAAGATGAAGGGCACGCAGGCCGGCATCATGATGCGGAAGAAGAATTCCAGCGGCGACAGGCGCAGCACGCGGGCGACATTGCGGTAATCCTGCGGGATCTGCCGCACGCCCACGGCCGTGTTCAGGATGATGGGCCAGATGGAGGTGATGAAGATGACGAAGATGGCGCTGGGGTCGGCATGGCGGAAGGCGGCCAGCGAAATGGGCAGCCAGGCCAGCGGCGGCACCGTGCGCAGCACCTGGAAGATCGGATCCAGCCCGCGCCAGGCCAGCGTCGACTGCCCGACCAGCACACCCAGCGCGATGCCCGTCACCGATGACAGGGCGAAACCGATGGCCACCCGTTTCAGGCTGGCGGACAGATGCCAGAACAGGCCCTTGTCCACCCCGCCATGGTCGAAGAACGGATCGACGATCAAAGGCCAGGTATCGGTGATGACCCGTGATGGCGGCGGCAGCGACGCGCCGGTGCCCCGGCAGGCCAGTTCCCAGATGCCGATCAGTACGGTCAGTGCCAGGAAAAGCGGCAGCATATCCCGCAGCTTGCGTCCGACCGTGGCTGCAGCGCCCAGCAGCAATGCTGTGGGGTTGAAGGCGAGACGCGTCGCCACGGGGCTGTTTTCGGTCAAAGTCGACATTGTCCTTGCTTCCCTTCGCGAAATCAGGCGACGCGCTTGATGGGCAGGGCGGCCAGATAGGCGCCGGGATTGGCGGGATCGAACCGGATGCCGTCGAAGAAGGTTTCCACCCCGCGTGACGTGCCGGCCGGGCCTGTGCCCGCACCGATCATCTTTGCCGCCTCGCGCCACAGATCCTCACGGTTGACCTTGGCGATCAGCGACTTGGTGTCCAGGTTGCCCGGCAGATAGCCCCAGCGCTGATCCTCCGTCAGGAACCAGAGATCATGGCTCTGATAGGGATAGGAGGTGTGGTCGCGCCAGAACTTCATCAGTTCGGGACTGTCCTTCACCACGCGGCCATCGCCGTAATCGAAGGTACCCTGGGAACGGGCCAGAATGTCGTCCACCGGCACCTTGAACCACTCGCGGCCGGAGACGATCTGGCACATCTCCGCCTTGTTCTCCGGCTTGTCGCACCAGATCTGGGCCTCCTGCACGGCGGCCAGCAGCGCCTTGGTGGCGTTGGGGTTCTTTTCCACCCAGTCGGCGCGCATGCCGAGGCTCTTTTCCGGATGGTCGTGCCAGATTTCCCCTGTGGTCAGGGCGGAGTATCCGATCTGCTGATTGACCAACTGAGCGTTCCAAGGCTCGCCAACACAGAAAGCCTCCATGGTGTCGACCTTCATGTTGGCCACCATCTGCGGCGGCGGCACGACGATCGTGGATACATCCTTGTCCGGGTCGATGCCGTTGGAAGCCAGCCAGTAGCGCAGCCATAGATCGTGGGTGCCGCCGGGGAATGTCATGGCGCATTTGACTTCTCGACCTTCCGCCTTCGCCTTGGCGAAGGCTTCCTTCAGGCCCTTGGCCTTGGTGGTGACGCCCAGATCCTTGTAACGGTTGGCGACGGAGATGCCCTGGCCGTTGGTATTCAACCGGCACAGGATGTTCATGGGCAGCGGCTGATTGTTCTTGGTCACCTTGCCGGTGGTCATCAGGTAGGGCATGGGCGTCAGGATATGGGCGCCGTCAATGCCGCCGGCCGCCCCGCCCAGTTCCAGATTGTCGCGTGTGGTGCCCCAGCTGGCCTGCTTCAGGACAGCGACGTCAGGCATGCCGTATTTGGCGAACAGGCCCTTTTCCTTGGCGATGATCAGCGGCGCGCTGTCGGTCAGGGCGATGAAGCCCAAGGTGGCGCCGGTCACTTCCGGGGCGGCTGCCGCCCAGGCGGCACCGCCAGGCAGGGCGGCCCGCGCGGCCGACAGCAAGGCAGCGGCACCTGCCGCCTTGGCTGTATGGGTCAGCAGCGAACGGCGGGTCAGGCCGGCGGTGGGCAGGACGGGCTTGGTCATGGCAGCGGGCTCCTTTTCGGCGTAGGGCCGGGTCAAAAACAAAGCGTGGAAAAACAAAAACGGCGCTCCGACAGCAGGCAGGGACCCCAGGGGTTCCGTGCTTACAGTCGGAGCGCCGTTGCTCCAGGCGGCCCCCGCCATGGGAACCGCGATCTCGTCCATGCGATGGCCGGCCCCTTCAACAGGGACCGGCCCGGAGGCATCATTGCCCCGCCGCGCATGGTGAGAGGCTATTAGCGAGAAGCGTGCCAACCGGCATGGCGGGCTGGCGATTGAGAATTATCAAGCATTTACTTGATATCTGCTGGTGTCGGCGTAGCGCCAGCTGGGCTGGGTATCGCCCAAGATGCGGGCGGTGCTGCCGCACTTTTGTGCAGGTGCGTAATCTGCCTGCGATTTGGGCAAGAAGTCAGGCCGCGCGGACACGGGTGACGAACCCTTCCAGTTCCTGACGCAAGGCGCCGACAAGCTGGGACAACTCGTCCGTGGCCGACAGGGCATTGCCGGTCATGCGGCCGATATCGCTGGCGCCATGCGCCACATCATCGACCACGGCGTCGATGTCGGCGGCACTTTCGGCCACGGCGCGCATATTTTCCTCAATCAGGTCGGTATCCTGGCGCTGACGCGACAGGGCCTGTTCGATCCCGGCGACCAGACCTGCGATGGCTTCGATCTTGCCGGCCGTGGCGCCGATGGCAGCGACAGCCGCCTGGGTCGCCACCTGCATCTCCCCGATCTGTCGGCCGATCTCCTCCGTGGCGCGGCCGGTCTGGCTGGCCAGGTTCTTCACCTCTCCGGCCACGACGGCAAATCCCTTGCCGGCCTCTCCGGCACGCGCCGCCTCGATGGTGGCATTCAGCGCCAGCAGGTTGGTCTGCCCGGAAATGGTGCCGATGATCTCCACGATCTGGCCGATATTGCGGGCAGCCCCCGTCAGCCCGTCCACGGCCCGATGAGTCTCCCGCGCCTCCGCCACGGCGGTGCCCGACACCGACAGGGCCTGGGCTGCCTGCTGGTTGATGTCGCGGATGGACAGGGCCAGGGACCCGACGGCACTGGCCACCGCATCCACTCCGCCCCGCGTCTGGGAGGAGGCGGATGCCATGGTCAGGGAATGGCGGGCATTGCGGTCGGCCAGGTCGGCCATGCTGCGCGCATCTGTCTGGATGCCACCCGCCCGCGCCGCCATGATGCCCAGCGCCTGTTCATGCTGCTGGTTGAAGCGGTCGATGGCCTGTTCCAGCGCCTCGCGGTTGGCGTCGGCCCATTGCCGCTCCCGTCGCTGCTGTGCCGCGGGCGACAGGTCGGCGTCGATATCGTTCTGCACGCCATCAAGCGCGCTGCGCAGCCAGTCGGGCAGGTGGCTGCCGTCCACCCGTTCCATCCGGGCGGCCTGTCGTTCATCGCGGCGCAGATCCCGGCGGCAGGCGTGGCGCGTGGCCGCGGCCGCCAGCCGCAGCACGGGGCCGCCGGCCGGCAAGGGGGCATTGGCAGCGGCCTCTGCTTCCGCCACCCGGGTCCGGCACAGGGTTGCCAGATCGGTGATCAGCAGATCCTCCACCCGTTTCAGCTTGTCGATCCGGCCGGTGGCGGCGGCGAACCAATCGGTGGCGGTGATCCCGGGCACGGGGCGGTTGGGACCAATGGCCGCCAGATTCCGGCGCAGACCGTCCACCAGGGCACAGTCCGGACCCGTCACCCCTTCCCGCTGGGCCGCCTGCTGGGCGGGGGTGGCATAGCGCTGGAACAGGGACAGTGCCTGCCCCTGTGCCGCCTCCAACTGCGCCATGCGGCGGAAGCGGGTGGCATCAAAGCAGCCCGCCGTCAGGGCGGCTGCTGCCACGGCCCGTTCCTGGCCTGCGAATTCCTTGGCTCGCATGAAATTCTGAAGGGCCGTCAAGGCGCGTGACAGATCGGCGTCCGCCCCGCTGTCGGCCACGGCGGCCACCACGGCCAGCAGGGTTTCGATGCGGGCCGAATAGGCTCGTATCACGGTGCGGGCGTCCGTGCGCCGTGCGACCACCGCCGCCCGTTGTTCGGGTAGTTCCGCCAACGCCTGCTGCGCAAAATGGATGCAGGCCAGCAGCGCCCCGCCGCAGGATAGCGGATCGATCGACCGTAACGCCGTCTCCATCGCATCCTGTGCGGCCTTGGTATCGGCATGGCGGGCCGACAGGTCGGACAGTCCGCGATCATCGGCGGCGCCCAGATACAGGTTGCTGGTGCCGCGTTCGCGTTGCAGGGCATGGACCAGGCCGCTGATGCCCGTCACCAGCCCGCACAACCCAGCCAGCCGTCGCAGATTGCGCAGCCGCTGGAAACGGGCGGAGATCAGGTGCCGCACGGCCACCGCTTCGGCAAACACAAGGCGTCCGGTCCATCCCGACCGGTGGGGGTGGTTCTGCTCTGTCATCGCCCGGCTCCAAAAACAAAAAAGGCGTCTCAACAGCCGATTGCGCGGGGCCACCGGATGTCGAGACGCCATTGTCCCTTTGGGGGAACCGACCTGGTTCCCGCTGACGGTGGCCGCCATTGGCCCCCTCGCCGCAAGGACTAGCAATTCATGTGCCGTACGGGAATGGATATTTAATCAAACATTGTCCGCAATCACTGCGTGGATTTTGTAGGATAATGGAAATAAAGCTGAAATCAGAACTGGAGAGCTGGGAAAGCATTGAATTTGATGATGTGTCTCCGGGTATTTTCAGAAATATCAGAAACATTTGTTTAGTGAAGTATATATGAAATAACCCCGCTTCATTTCGGCATTTCAATGACAGGCGGTGCTGTGCTGCTTTCCAATGGATGGCAGGCCCATCCCAGGGCTGCATGGCATTAAAGCAGGATCGCGTGGACGCTGCCCATTTCCTGGGCGGTCGGGGGATCGATATCGGTGAAGGTGGTATCGCCGTTGCCACAATCCTCGCCGGGAAAACTGGTTGTCCGGCGCACCAGTGCCCAGCGGCTTTCCCGCGGGCCGTCGGGCAGGTGGTACAGCGGTTCCAGGCCCAACAAGGCCGCCCGCCGTCGCGCCTCGGCCCTTTGCTGCGGACGCTGGAAACCCAGGTCCATCACGACATGGCCGCCATTGCGCAGGACGGCCACAGCCATTTCCCAGATCATGGCCTCGCAGCGGGCCATGCGCTCGTCCAGCCAGCCCCTGTCCAGCGGCGGCACCATGTCCGGCACGAACAGGTTGGACATCCATTCATCAATGGAAAAGCGGACTGCCGGCAGGTCCGCCGCCAGTTTCCTGGCATAGGCGGACTTGCCGGCCCCTTGTGGGCCATGGACCAGATGCATCTGCGCGGTCATGGCTGTCCTTGGCAGGATGGGTTACTTGGTGCCGATCAGCGTCCCGGCGCCGCCCTCGGTGAAGATTTCCAGCAGGATGGCATGCGGGACGCGGCCGTCAAGGATGACGGCACCCTCCACGCCGCCAACGACGGCGTCGATGCAGGTTTCCAGCTTCGGGATCATGCCCCCCGTTGCCGTGCCGTCGGCAATGGCGGCACGGGCCGCCGACACCGACAGGTCGGTGACCAACTCCTTGTTCTTGTCCAGGAAGCCGGCCACGTCGGTCAGCAGCAGCAGGCGCGTGGCGTCCATGGCGGCGGCGATGGCGCCGGCAGCGGTGTCGGCGTTGATGTTATAGGTCTGCCCATCCTCACCGATGCCGATCGGAGCGATGACGGGGATGAAGCCGGCATTGCGCAGCTTGTGCAGGATCTGCGGGTTGATGCGGAACGGCTCGCCCACGAAGCCCAGATCCACCACCTTTTCGATGTTGCTGTCCGGATCGCGCTTGGTGCGCGTGGCCTTGCGTGCTTCGATCAGGTCGTCATCCTTGCCCGACAGGCCGATGGCGTCGCCGCCGGCATCGTTGATCAGGGCCACGATTTCCTTGTTGATGGAGCCGGACAGCACCATCTCCGCGATTTCCATCGTGTCCTTGTCGGTCACGCGCAACCCGTCGATGAATTCCGACTTGATCTGCAACCGGTCCAGCAGCTTGCCGATCTGCGGCCCGCCGCCATGGACAACGATGGGATAGGCTCCCACCTGCTTCAGCAGCACGATGTCGTTGGCGAACTGCCGGGCCAGTTCTGGGTTGCCCATGGCGTGGCCGCCATACTTCACGACGATGATCTTGCCGTCATAGCGGCGCATATAGGGCAGCGCTTCCGACAGGGTCTGGGCCTTGGCGAGCCATTCCTCGCGGGTCAGCGTCGGGGCGGCGGGGGCGGTCATGGGCATCGGCTCCGGTCGGAAGATGGACGGGAATTGTGACGGGCAAACGGGCGTGTGTCTAACACCTGTGACGGAAGGGGGCAATGCGCTTTCCCGGGGGCTGACCGACAGGTGCGCTTGCCTGGATGTTCCTGGTGTGTTCTTATTGAGCAATCCAGGTTCGGGGGGCAGCGATGACGGGCAAGCCGGTACTTTACGGGGCGGCGGGATGCGGTTCCGCGGTGGTGGAAGCGGCCTTTACCCTAGCGGGGGAAGATTACGATTATGTGGAGGCGGAGCCGTGGACGCCATCGCCGGGGGTTGATGCCCTGCGCGCCGTCAATCCGCTGGTTCAGATCCCGACCCTGGTCCTTCCCGACGGCACGGTGATGACGGAATCGGTGGCCATCCTGCTTTGGCTGATGGACCGGCATCCGGGTGTGCTGGGACCCGCCGCAGGCGACGCGGCCCGTGCCGGCTTCCTGCGCTGGCTGGTCTATCTGCCGGCCGCCATCTATCCCATGTATACGGTCGGTGATTTCTGCGACCGCTGGGTCACGGGTGAAGGTGCCCAGGCGGAGCTGAAACAGGCGACGATCGACCGGACGCTGTTCTGCTGGCAGACCATGGAACAGGCGCTGAAGCCGGCGCCCGGTGCCTGGTTGCTGGGAACGGCGCAGATGACGGCGCTGGACGTCTATATCTCCATGATGACGCGCTGGCGACCCCGGCGGGACGCCATCCGCGCGGTGGCGCCGGGCATCGTCGCCGTGGCGGAACGGGTGGACCGTGATCCACGGCTGGAGCCATTGTGGCAGCGGCACTTTCCCGACAGTTATGTCGATCCCTGACTGGCGGGGCCGTCAGCCAGCCGCGCGCAGCAAACCCATCAGGCCGTCAAGCAGATCTGCCCCGCCATTGCCGGCCAGCAGGTCTGGTCGGTCCCGGCTTTGCAGCATCACCATGGGACCGGCCGCAGCATCGCGGCTGTTGCCGACGGCCAGCCGCCCGGCCATCTCCGCCGACCAGTCGGGCCGAACGGCTGCATGCTCGTCCATGAAAGCGCCGAACGGGCCGTCCAGCATGGATTGGAGAAGCGCCCTGGAGGTATCGTCGGTCTTGGTCAGATCGGTCAGTTCGGGATTGCCCGGCTGGGCCAGCAGCGCATCGATCTGATCATTGTCGAGCCACATCTCGACGGAGCCACCGCCATCCTTGCCGGAATAGAAGATCGTCAGCAGGGACGTTCGCAAGGCGGCTTCGGAAGGATTGCTCGGCGGGCTGGGGTTCTTTTCCTGCCATTCGGTGACGCTGTCGGGCTTGGCGGGGGGCAGGATGCCGGCGGAGGCTGCGGCCTGCTTCGCCAGATCAATCATGCCACCGCTGAGCCCCAGGCCGACATCGCCCTTGTCCCCCGTCAGGCCCAGCTTCGCCTTCACGAAGTCCATCACCTGCATCATGTAGTCGGTCTCAGCCTGATGATAGGCGATCATGCCGTCAAAATCGATGTCCTGAAGCGCCGGCACCACGACGGTGGGCAGTGCCGCGATCGACTGGAAGGTGCCTGACAGCTTGAAGCCACCGGAATCGTTGGCGTTGGCGGGTTCAGCTGTATCCGGCAACCGGAAACGCTCCGTCCCGCCGTTCAGCCGTACATTGGGTGCTGCGGCGGCGGTGGAAACGGGCTGTTCGGCAAGCGCGCTGATTGGCATGGCCGGCATCTATCCTGACAAAACAGGTCGTGGCGCCGATGGTTCGGCAACTCCCAGATGCTGGCAGGTTAGATAAAATTTTATGAAAATCCAATAAGCAAAATCTGCCTAGGGCCGGCGATGCTGCGCGCGGTTCAAGGCCGGCTGTCGGTCACTTCAGCCGCGCCCGCGCGGAAAGCGGGGCAACGTATCATCAAGGTGGGTCCAGGGGGCGGCACTGCCGGTCCAGATATGGAAGCCGGGGGTAACGCGGCCCGGATCATCCAGTGTGGCCAGATTGACCGACAGGGAAACCGGCTCGCCCGCATCGCGATATTCGATCTGCGTGCCGCAATCGGGGCAGAAGCGACGCTCGCCATGGGGGCTGGAGGCGAAGATGCGGGGTTCGCCCGCGACATAGCGCCAGGCGGACAAAGGTACATCGGCGAACGCCACCATCGGCGCCCCGGTCGTGCGCTGGCAGATGCGGCAATGGCAGTATCCGGCGCCGGTGGGCTGTACCAGCGCCTGATATCTGATGTGGCCGCAGGCGCATCCGCCTGTCCAGGGCGGCACGCCGTTGGTCAATGTGACCCGCCTTCCAGATAGGCCGCGCGTACCTCCGGATTGGCCAGCAGTTCCGCCCCGCCACCTTCCAGCACGACCTGCCCCTGGGCCAGCACATAGGCGCGGTGGGCCAGCTTCAGGGCGTGATAGGCATTCTGTTCGACCAGCAGGATGGTCATGCCGCGCGTCCTGTTCAGGTCGGCGATGACATCGAAGATGCGGCGGATGATCAGCGGGGCCAGACCCAGCGACGGTTCATCCAGCAGCAGCAGGCGCGGACGGCTCATCAGCGCGCGGGAGATGGCCAGCATCTGCTGCTCGCCCCCCGACAGGGTGCCCGCCCGCTGGTCCCGGCGCTTGGCCAGGATGGGGAACAGGTCCAGGCAATAGGCGACGTCTTCGTCGAAATGCGCCGGATTGCCCAGGGTGGCCCCCAGCTGCAAATTCTCGAACACCGTCATGCGCGGGAAGATGCGGCGTCCTTCCGGCACCTGGGCGATGCCCAGCTTCGCCGTTTCATGCGGGGGCAGATCATTGATGACCTGCCCGTCGAAACTGATGTATCCTGCGGCCGGCTTGGGCTGGCCGCAGATGGTCATCAGCAGGGTGGATTTGCCGGCCCCGTTGGCGCCGATCAGGGTGACGATCTCCCCCTGTTCCACACGCACATCGACGCCGCGCAGGGCTTCGATGGGGCCGTAATTGGTGCGCACACCGGTCAGTTGCAGCAGGCTCATGCCCGGCCTCCCTCATTCTCGGTGGCCATATCCTGGGCCACGGCGGGCGGCAATTCCTCTTCGTCAGGCTCGCCCAGATAGGCCTTGATCACGCGCTCGTCGCTGCGGATCTGCTCGGGCGTGCCTTCGGCGATCTTGCGGCCATATTCGACGACATGGATGCGGTCGGAAATGCCCATGACCAGCCCCATATCGTGCTCGATCAGCAGGATGCCGATGCCGAACTCCTCCCGGATGCCCTGGAGAAGCTCGCCCAGCACGCCCGTCTCCTTGGGGTTCAGGCCGGCGGCGGGTTCGTCCAGGCAGAGCAGCAGGGGATTGGTATTCATGGCGCGGGCGATCTCAACTCGGCGCTGCACGCCATAGGACAGGTTTCCAGCCTCCTCGTTGGCGACGGATGTCAGGTCCAGCCGTTCGATCCAGAAACGGGCGCGATCCAGGGCCTCGGTCTCTGCCGTGCGCCAGCCCTTCAGGCCGATCAGACCGGCAATGCCCAGGACCGATTTCTTCATCAACCCCACATGCTGGGCGACCAGCAGGTTTTCCAGCACGGTCATGCGCGGGAACAGGCGGATATTCTGGAAGGTGCGCACAACACCCTGGCGCGATACCTGATATCCCGGAAGGGCTTGCAGGGACACAGGCGCCCGGCCGGGCTTGTTCAGGGTCAATTCGCCCGCCGTCGGCTTGTAGAAGCCGGTCAGGCAGTTGAAGATCGTGGTCTTGCCGGCCCCGTTGGGACCGATCAGGGCGGTGATCCTGTTGGTTTCGGCTGTGAGGTTCACGCCGTCCACCGCCACCAGACCGCCAAAGCGCATGGTCAGGCCGGTGACGGACAGCAAAGGTTGGTCGCTCATGCTGCTTCTCCCTTCCGGCTGGTCAGGCGGATGGTGGGAACGCGTTGCGACAGCAACCCGCCCGGCCGCCAGACCATGATGGCGATCATGGCAATGCCGAAGACGATCATGCGGAAATCGGCGAATTCACGGCCCACTTCCGGCAGCAGCACGATGAACAGGGCGGCGATGACCACACCGATCTGGCTGCCCAGACCCCCCAGCACCACGATGGCCAGGATCAGGGCGCTTTCCATGAAGGTGAAGCTTTCCGGCGATACGAAGCCCTGGCGCGCGGCAAAGAAGCAGCCGGCGAACCCGCCCAGCATGCCGCCCACGGCATAGGCCGACACCTTGGATGCGACCGGGTTGATGCCCAGCGACCGGCAGGCAATCTCATCCTCGCGCAGGGCTTCCCACGCCCGTCCAACGGGCAGGGCGCGCAGGCGGTTGATGACCCAGGCCGCGAACAGCACCAGGGTCAGGGCGATGAAATAGAGGAACATCAGCCGGTGTTCGCTGGAAAAATCGATCCCGGTGACGGCGTGGAAGGAAGTCAGCCCCTCCGGCGGGCGCTTGTCGAAGGACATGCCGAACAGGGCGGGGCGCGGAATGCCGGAAATGCCGGCTGGCCCGCCGGTGAATTCCTGCCAGTTCAGAATGACGATGCGCGTGATCTCGCCAAAGCCCAGGGTGACGATGGCCAGATAATCCCCGCGCAGCCGGAGGATGGGCATGGACAGCAGCACGCCGAACAGGGCCGCGATCAGGCCCGACAGCGGCAGGCACACCCAGAAGCCCAGGCCCAGCTTGGTCGACAGGATGGCGAAGCTGTAGGCGCCGATGGCGTAGAAGGCGACAAAGCCCAGATCCAGCAGGCCCGCCAGCCCCACGGTGACATTCAGCCCCATGCCCAGCAGCACATAGATCAGCACCGTGGTGCCGACATCCATGATGTAGCGGTCGGAGAAGGGCATGAAGGGCAGGGTGACGGCCAGCAGGGTAATGGCAATGACGAAGCCCCTGGACAGCCTGGCTGTCAGCACATCATCGCGCTTGGGCTTGGTCCCGGCGGTCCGCTTCGGCGCCTGGGCGCGGCGGGCGGCCAGGGTTTCGCGCGCAACGGCCAGGACGAAGCTGCCGATCAGGACGATCAGCCCTGACCAGCCGACCCAGGCCCAGCGGCTTTCGACGATCAGGCCCTGGTCGGTGGAAATGGTGTGCAGGCCGATGAAGGGCACGGCCAGGACCATGGCGACCAGGGCGGAGATGAGCGCGCCCTTGATATGGTTGGTGATGGCCATGGCTCACACCTTCTCGATATCGGGGCGGCCCAGCAGGCCGGTGGGCCGGAAGACCAGCACCAGGATCAGTACGGAGAAGGAGGCGACATCCTTGTAGGCACCCGACACATAGCCGGTGAAGAACGCCTCGATCAGGCCGATCAGCAACCCGCCCAGCATGGCGCCGGGCAGGCTGCCGATACCGCCCAGCACGGCGGCCGTGAAGGCCTTCATGCCCGCCAGGAAGCCGATATAGAAGTCGATGACCCCGTAATACATGGTGACCAGAACGCCCGCGACGGCGGCCAATGCTGCCCCCATGACGAAGGTCAGGCTGATGGTGCGGTCGACATTGATGCCCAGCAGGCCGGCCATGGTCCGATCCTGCTCGCATGCCCGCTGCGCACGGCCCAGGGCCGTGCGGTTGATCAACTGCGTGAAGCCCAGCATCAGTGCCAGGGTCAGCAGAATGATGAACAGCTGGATATAGGAGATGCTGACGGCAAACCCGTCCCCCTGCCACAGCGTCAGGCCGCCATTCATGACGGGGGCCAGCGGCTTGGGCCGCGCACCCTGCGTCTGCATGACGTAGTTCTGCAGCAGGATCGACATGCCGATGGCGCTGATCAGCGGCGCCAGCTTTGGCGCGCCGCGCAAGGGGCGGTAGGCCACGCGTTCCACCGTCCAGCCATAGGCGGCCGTGAACGCGATGGCGACCAGCAGCACCAGCAGCAGCGCCAGCGGCACCGAGGTGATGCCGACAGCCGCCAGGATGGAGAAGGTGGTGACCGCCACGAAGGCGCCGATCATGTAAATCTCGCCATGGGCGAAATTGATCATGCGGATGATGCCGTACACCATCGTGTATCCGATGGCGATCAACCCATAAATGGCGCCCAAGGCGAGGCCATTGATAAGGTATTGGAGAAAAGTCCCCAGCGCTGACGCGTCCATGTGCCCCCGTCCGATGACGCCGGCCGCCCCTGTTTACCGGGTGCTTCCTGCCGGCGGAAGGTGCGCCACCGTAACGGAGGGGGCTGTCCGCATCAAGGCCGGTTTCAGCCCTGGTGGGTCCGGGCGGCCACCTGTTCCTCATGCACGCGCAGATGCATCAGGGCAAGGTTCGTCAGGGGGGTGGCAATGCCGTGCAGCGCAGCGCGGCGGACCATGTCGCCCAGGATATGTTCGGCCTCCGTCCGCCCGCCCCGGGCCATGTCGCGCGCCATGGAGGCGTTGACGGGGCTCTGGCTGTCCCAGAGCTGCGGCCGGTATTCCTCCAGGATCGCGGGGCTGGGCGCATGGCCTTCCGCTGTCGCCACGGCCTGGCATTCGGCCAGCATGGCGCGGATGAAGTCGGCGCCGCCCGGCTGGCGATTGATGGCGCCCACCGACCCGCGCATCAGGCAGGTGGACCCGGCCAGCGTGGTCAGGAAGAAGTATTTCTCCCACAGATCCTGCATGATGGTGTCGCTGCGCTGCCAATCCACCTTGGTCGGGCGGAAAGCCTCAGCCAGAGCGTCGACCATGGGAAGCTGTGAAGGATGGCGGGCGCCGAACACCAGCTTGTGAATATTGGACAGGTGGCGGATCACGCCCTCACTGTCCAGGGTGATGGGGATGTGGCACAGGCCGCCCATCACGCGTTCCACGCCAAAGACGGTGTCCAGACGATCCAGATGCGCCAGTCCGTTCAGCAGCGGCATGACAACCGTGTCCGGCCCGACGGCGGGAGCGATACTGTCCATGGCGCTGTCCAGATCGTAGGCCTTGCAGGTCAGCACGACCAGATCATAGGGCTTGCGGGCCTTGGTCACTGTCTGTGCCGGCATCCGGATGGACCCGTGCGGGCTTTCCACCCGCAGCCAGTTCTCCATCAACTGTGCCTGACGCCGGGGACGGACCAGGAAGCTGACATTGGCTCCGGCCTCCATCAGCCGTCCGCCGAAATAGCCGCCGACGCCACCGGCGCCCAGGAAAAGAATGCGCATTTCCGCCTCTACGCTTCTGGTTCGCGCCAGGGTGATAGCATTGCCGGTGTGGTGTGGGTCAATCCCCGGCGACGGGGGTGATTCGGTCACCGGGTGCCATCCTTCCGCGATGACGCCCGGTAAACAAGGTTTCCAGAAAAGAGAGGGCCGCCGACGCTACCCCGAAAGACGTACGCTATGTCGGTGCTGAACCGGCAATTGGTTAAAGGGATTGTCATATCCGTTTATATAAAGGCAGACTATCCTTGATGGTGCATTCCGTGGGGGCGCGGATGGCTGGATGGGGCGGAATATGCCGGCTCCCGGGCTTGACGGATGCAGCAGTGGGTATGGGGCGCAGGGTGTGAATGAAAGTGACGCTATCGCCTGAACCGGCCGAGACGGAGATCCTGCCCGAAGGCGGGAACGAGCCGCTGTCGGCGGTGGCGCGCGTGCCGTTGCGCAAGCGGCTGTCCTTCAAGCAGGCGCGCAACACCGCGCTGGTCACCCTGATGCTTGGCCTGGTCCTGTCGACGGCCCAGATCACCATCGACCTTCTGGATATGGAGCGGCAGTCCGACCAGCTGGTGAAGCAGGTCCTGTCGATCATGCGGGAAGCGGCGGCGGAAAGCGCCTATTCCTTCGACCAGGCGCTGGCCGACCGCGTCGTCACCGGTCTGTTTGAATATAAGCCCATCTACCGGGCCGTCATCCTGGAGGATTTCGGCAACCAACTGGCCGCCCGCGAACGCCCGCAGGCTGAAGGACAGCTGAAATGGCTGGCGGAGATGCTGCTGCCGGTGGAGAAGACCTTCTCTATCCCGCTGGTCATCGAACGCCATAACCAGAATGTCGGCGAACTGCGCGTGTCCATCGACCGGTTCCTGATCGCACAGGAGTTCTTCCGCCGGTCGGGCGTCGTGCTGTCGACGGGCATCATCTGGACCGTGGCTTTGGCCTTGATCCTGGTGGTGATGTTCTATTCCACCCTGACCAAGCCCTTCCTGCGCATGTCCACGGCCATTGCGGAGATCAATCCGCAGCGCCCCGCCGAAAAGCTGCTGGCCGTGCCGGCACGCCATGATGATGACGAACTGGGCCTGCTGGCCAAGACCATCAACGAGGTGCTGGTCCAGTTCGATCATTCCCTGGTCGAGCGTGTGCGTGCCGAACAGGCCCTGCGTGAGCGTGAGACGCGCCTGTCGGGCATCATGGACAATGTGGCCGATGGCATCATCACCCTGGACGAGGATCTGCGCATCGAGACGATGAACGCGGCCGCCCAGTCGTTGTTCGGCTATAATGACGGGGAGGCTGTGGGCCAGCCCTTCGTGACCCTGATCGAGGAACGGGACTGGACGCGCGTCGCTGTGGCGCTGATGACCTGCCTGCGCCGGTCGGATGAGGAGCAGCGGGCCGACAACCGGGCCGAAATCCAGGGGCGCCGCCGCAATAGCGAGGTGTTCGCCATGGCGTTCGGCGTCAGCCAGATGCGTCTGGGCGACCGTCGGACAGCCATCTGCGTTGTGCAGGATATCACCCAGCGCAAGCGCGCCGAACAGGCGCTGCGCGAGAGTGAGGAGCGGCTGAAGCTGGCCGTACGCGCCACCCGTTCCGGTGTGTTCGATAATTCCTATACCAAGGGCACCTACTGGTGGTCGCCCGAGTTCATCGAGATGCTGGGCTATGACGCGGTCGACGCGATGTATGCCAACAAGCTGTTCGACGGCCTGCTGCATCCCGACGACAAGGAACTGGCCCAAAGCCAGATCGAGCGCTACCTGAGCGGTGACGTCGGCGACTATCTCTCCCTTTACCGTTTGCGCCACCGCGACGGCAGCTGGGTGTGGATCGAAGCGCGCGGCCAGGCCATTCGTGATGAAAGCGGTCGGCCGCTGCGTTTCACCGGCACCATGACTGACGTCTCGGACCGCAAGCGGTTCGAAGAACAGCTGATGTATGTCAGTACGCACGACCCGCTGACGGGTCTGCCCAACCGTACACTGGTGCAGGACCGCCTGCAGCACGCACTGGCCCATGCCGGGCGCAAGGGCACGACGGTGGCCGTGCTGCTGCTGGATATCGACCGGTTCAAACTGGTCAATGACAGCCTGGGGCACCAGGCAGGTGACAAGCTGTTGCGTGCGCTGGCGCAGCGGCTGGGTTCCTGTGTGCGCGCTGCCGATACGGTGGGCCGCCTGGGTGCGGACGAATTCCTGATCGTGGCGGAGGACCTGCCCGATCCGCAGATGGCGGCCCGTGTGGCAGAGACCATCCTGGTCAGCCTGTCGCGCCCCTTCGGCATCGATGGCCAGCAGCTTTTTGTCACTACCTCCATCGGCATCGCCCTGTTCCCCGGCGACGGGGCGGATTTCCACGCCCTGATGCGCGACGCCGATACGGCGATGCACAATGCCAAGGCGGCAGGCGGCAATGGCTACCGCTTCTTCACGCCGGAAATGAACGAGGCGGCGGTGGCCCGCCTGTCCCTGGAACATTCCCTGCGCGAGGCGCTGGAACAGGGGCAGTTCTTCCTGCATTACCAGCCCAAGATCGCCATGGGCAATCTGCATGCCGTGGGGGTGGAAGCCCTGATCCGCTGGCAGCATCCGGAAATCGGCATGATCCCGCCGGTGAAGTTCATTCCGGTAGCGGAAGAAACGGGCCTGATCGTTCCGCTTGGGGAATGGGTCATGCGTGCCGCACTGGCCCAGATCCACGACTGGCAGGTGCGCGGCTTTGCCCCCATCCCGGTGGCCGTCAATGTCTCGGTTCGCCAGATCGCCACGCCGATGTTCGCCGAGCGCGTCTTCGCGCTGTGCCAGGAATATGGCGTGCCGCCGGAGCTGCTGGAGATCGAGATCACAGAGACGGCCATGATGTCCAATCTGGCCTATATCGCCGACACGCTGAACGAGATCCGCAACCGCGGCATCCGAATCGCCATCGACGATTTCGGCACGGGCTATTCCTCGCTGTCCTACCTGCGCCGGCTGCCGATCACGACGCTGAAGGTGGATCGTTCCTTCGTGAGCGAGGCGCCGACCAATGCCGATACGGGGGCCATCGCTGCCACCATCATTGCCATGGGCCGGCAGCTGGGCCTGAAGGTGGTGGCGGAGGGAATCGAGACCGAGGAGCAGCTGGAATTCCTGCGCGCGCATCATTGCGACGAGATGCAGGGCTACTTCTTCTCCCGGCCGCTGCCTCCGGGCGACCTGGAGGCCCGATTCCTACAACCCAATGGTGTGCTTGAAGCCGTTGGTTGACGTAGACGTCACAAGGGCTTGAGAGGCATTTTCGTCTCTCGCAAGTGCAAAATTTCCCGTATGGCGGGAGCCTGCCTATAAAACAAGCGTTTCACCGGATTGCCGTAATTTTATCCAAACCATTGGAAACTGGACGAAAATTGTGTCTTTTTTGCCAAAGCGGACATCAAACGACGCTTCCCGAGAGGGATGACGCATAGAAGCCTTGACGTCCCCACATAGCGGCCTTTACGAAAAGGTTACGCGAAATTCCCCCGGCCCAAAGGGTCGGCCGCCGGCCCTTAGCCGGGGAATGATAAGAATGGGATGCGAGGAGGAAACGCATGGCACGGAAAACGACGCCGCAGGTGCGCATGGATCGCCGGATATTGTCCGGGGTGAGTGCCGCGGCCATCCTGGCCCCGATGTTGCTGGTCGGGACTGCCAACGCCGTCAGCTTCAACCGTGGCGAGTTGAGCGGCAGCTTCGACACGACGGTGACGCTGGGCGCGTTGTTCCGTGTGCAGAGCCCCGATGACGATCTGATCGGCGTGGCCAATGGCGGGAAAGCCAACTCCATCAATGGCGACAATGGCGACCTGAACTATGGCAAGGGCCTGGTTTCGGCGGCCGGCCGTGTCACGCACGAACTGAAGCTGAATTACGGCAATCTGGGCGCCTTCGTCCGCGGCACCTATTTCTACGACGTCATCAACGCCAAGAAGTCGAGCAGCGCCGGCGCCCGCACGGGCCGCTTCGACCTGTCGTCCGACACGGTGGAGCGCGTGGGGCGCGATATCGACCTGCTGGATGCCTTCGTCTATGGCAATTTCGAGGTGGGCGAGAGCTCCTCGCTGGATATCCGCGTCGGCAAGCAGGTGTTGAGCTGGGGTGAAAGCACGTTCATCCAGAACGGCATCAACACCATCAATCCGATCGACGTATCGGCGCTGCGCGTGCCGGGGTCGGAGCTGAAGGAAGGCTTCCTGCCGGTCCCGCTCGCGGACATCAACTTCTCCTTGAATGAGAACATCTCGCTGGAGGCGTTCTATCAGTTCAAGTGGAACAACACCGAGCCGGAGGCGTCGGGTTCCTTCTTCTCCACCAACGACGCGGCGTCGCCCGGTGGCGATCACCTGTTCATCGGCTTCGGCAACTATCTGTTCACCGACAGCCCGAACCAGGGTGCGGTGGCGGGCGGCAACGTCTTCCCGGTGGACAAGTATCCCAATCCGATCCTGAACAATTTCCGCGGTGTGCAGTCCCTGACGCCGTTCGGCACCGTGGTGCCGCGCGCCGCCGACGATACGCCCAGCGACAGCGGCCAGTATGGCTTTGCCCTGCGCATGTTCTCGGAAGAGCTGAACAACACCGAGTTCGGCCTGTACCACATCAATTATCATTCCCGCGTGCCGGTGCTCAGCTCCATCGTCGGGTCGCTGTCGGCGTTCCAGTCGGCACCGAGCGAGTTCACCAGGGCCTCGCGGTATCGCGCCGAATATCCGGAGGATATCCAGCTGTTCGGCGGTTCGTTCAACACGACGACCATCGCCGGCATCTCGTTGCAGGGTGAGCTGAGCTTCCGCAAGAACCAGCCCCTCCAGCTGGACGATGTGGAACTGTTGCAGGCCACGCTGGCCGCGCCGACGATCCTGGGCCTGATCTCCCAGGGCCAGGCGGCGGGTGCCGCCGCCGGCAAGGCCCAGGGCAGCGCCTCTTTCGACAGTGCCGTCGCTGCCGCCGTGGCCGGCAACCCGGCCCTGGCCGCGTTCAAGGGCCGGACCTTCGAGCAGATCCAGGCCATCAGCCCGGCCGCCGCCGGTGCCATCAGTGCCGGCATCGCCGCCGCTGCCGGCTCGCCGGGCGGTACGCGCACGGCGTTTGAGACGGCGGGCGCCACCGCCGGTGCCACGGCGGGCGCCAACGCCGGCGCGGTGGGGGGGGCGAACCTGTTCAACACCAACCAGATCGTCAAGAAGATGGGGGTGATCCAGGGCACCACGGCCGCTGCCATCTCCGCCGACCTGGCCAGCCGCTTCTTCGGCAAGCGCATCCAGGGTTATGACGAATTCGACGTGACCCAGGCCCAGATGACTGCCACCAAGGCGTTCGAGCGTGCCTTCGGTGCCGATCAGTGGGTGATCGTGGCTGAAGTGGGTGGCACCTGGATCCATGACATGCCGGAAAAGAGCGTGCTGCGCCTGGAAGGCCCCGGCACGGTCGTTGGCGGCAACCCGGCATTCACCGGCCGCGGCGGCATGGCCGATCTGGCCACCGACGGTTTCGCCGATGCCTTCTCGTGGGGGTATCGGGCGGCTGTCCGCTTCGACTATCTGAACGCGTTCCCCGGTGTGAACCTGTTCCCCAGCATCTCCTGGCAGCAGGATGTGAACGGGACGACGCCGACGCCGCTCAGCAACTTCGTGGAGGGTCGCAAGGCCGTCAGCCTGGGTCTGCGCGCCGTGGTGCGTGAGATGGTCACCATCGACCTGAGCTACTCCAACTATTTCGGGGCTGGGAAGTTCAACCTGATCAACGATCGCGACTTCGTCTCGGCCAGCGTCAAATACTCGTTCTGACGCCACCCGCCGAAAAGACAAGCGATCGAGGAGGAAACGCATGTTCCGTATGAAGTCCGCACTGTTGGGTGGCGTTGTCGCCCTGGCTTTCGCCCTTCCCGCCCTGGCGCAGACCGCCGCCGATCTGGGCAAGACCCTGACGCCGATGGGCGCCATCAAGGCCGGCAATGCCGATGGCAGCATTCCGGAATGGACCGGCGGCCTGTCCAAGGCACCGGCCGGCTGGTCCGCCGGCACCATCGAGACCGACCCGTTCCCCGAGGACAAGGTGAAGTTCACCATCACCGCGGCGAACATGGCCCAGTATCAGGACAAGCTGCCGGAGGGCCTGAAGGCCTTGCTGAAGCGCTATCCGTCCTACAAGCTGAACGTTTATCCGACCCGCCGCTCCGCAGCGTTCCCGGACCGTATCTACAAGGAAACCGTCGCCAACGCCTCGCGCGCCAAGCTGGCCGACGGTGGCAATGGTGTGGAAGGGGCCAAGGAAGGCGTGCCGTTCCCGATCCCGAAGGAAGGCGTGGAGGCGGTGTGGAACCACCTGCTGCGCTATCGCGGCGAGGCAACGGAACGCATGGTCGGCCAGGCCAACCCGCAGACCGATGGCAGCTACACCCTGATCATGCTGCATGAGCAGGTGAAGTACCTGTATCAGGCCCCGGGTGGCACCAGCAGCAACACCTCGCTCTACTTCCTGCAGGAAGTGACGGCGCCGGCCCGTCTGGCCGGTGAAATCCTGCTGGTGCATGAGACGATCAACCAGGTGAAGGAGCCGCGTTCGGCCTGGACCTACAATCCCGGTCAGCGTCGCGTCCGTCGCGCCCCGAATGTCGCCTATGACAATCCGGGTACGGCGTCCGATGGTCTGCGCACGACCGACAATTTCGACATGTATTCGGGTGCGCCCGACCGTTACGACTGGAAGCTGGTCGGCAAGAAGGAAATGTATGTCCCGTACAATTCCTACAAGCTGCATTCCAAGGACACCAAGTACGACGACATCATGAAGGCCGGCCATATAAATCAGGATCTGGCCCGCTATGAGCTGCACCGCGTCTGGGTGGTGGAAGCCACGCTGAAGCAGGGTACCAGCCACATCTATGCCAAGCGCCGCTTCTATATTGACGAGGACAGCTGGCAGATCCTGGTTGCCGACCACCTGGATGCCCGTGGCGAAATGTGGCGTGTGGCAGAGTGCCATCCGGTGGAGTATTATTCGGTCCCGACCTTCTGGTCGACGCTGGATACGCTCTATGACCTGCAGTCCGGCCGCTATACCGTGATCGGTCTGGATAACCAGGAAGCGCCGTACAAGTTCGACGCGAAGTTGACGGATGCCGATTTCTCCCCCGACAGCTTGCGCCGCGCCGGCGTGCGCTGATCGGTGATCGGTCCACGGGCCGGCCGGGTTACACCGGCCGGCCCTTTTCCGTCTCTTGGCGATCGTTAACCAAACCATTCCGGTGACCAGATGTTCCGTGCCCCGCTTCTCGCCCGTCCCCTGGCGGCCTGCCTTTGCCTGCTGGCCCTGGGGACTGTGCCCGCCGCTACAGCACAGGATGCCGCACCGGCGCTGCGCCCCGCCATCATTGCGCCGCTGGCCACGCATTCGCTGATGCTGGGCGCGGCCCGGGCGGGGGATCGGCTGGTGGCTGTTGGGGAACGCGGACATATCCTGTTGTCGGACGACAATGGCCGCTCCTGGCGACAGGTGCCCGTGCCCGCCAACGCCGCGTTGACGGGTGCCAGCTTTGCCGATGCCAGGCGCGGCTGGGCCGTCGGGCATGACGCCGTGATCCTGCACACCACGGATGGTGGCGAGAGCTGGGAGGTGCAGCATGCCGATCCCGATCTGGAACAACCGCTGATGGATGTGCTGTTCAGTGCCGATGGCCTGCACGGTATCGCCGTGGGTGCCTATGGTCTGTATCTGGAAACAGCCGATGGTGGCGTCACCTGGGACAGCCGCCAAATTAGCGAGGATGATTTCCATTTCAATGCCATCCTCGCCCCGACACCGGAGACGCGGCTGATCGCTGGCGAGGCGGGCACGATGCTGTTCAGCCCCGATGCCGGCGCCACCTGGCAGAAGCTGGAAACGCCCTATGACGGCTCCTTCTTCGACGCGCTGGCTCTGGGCCCGCGGAGTTTTCTGGCCTACGGTCTGCAGGGCAACATCCTGCGCAGCGATGATGCCGGGAAGACCTGGGCGGCCATCGATGGCGGCACGACGGCCGGCCTGATGGGCGGTGCCGTGCTGGCCAATGGCTCCGTCATCCTGGTCGGCGCCCAGGGCACCATCCTGACCAGCGGTGATGGCGGTCGGACCTTCACGGCGACCAAGCGTCCCGACCGCGTCGCCCTGGCTGATGCCATCCAGGCCGCCGATGGCAGTGTCATTCTGTTGGGGGAAGCGGGCCCGCTGACGGCCCAGCCCTGATCCCGCCCGCCCCGATCCCTTGCAGCCCCAAGGCGTACCGACATGTCCCAATCCCCGTCCCTTCCGTCACGGCTTGAATACTGGACCTTCCGGAACCGGTTGCTGATCCTGATCGTATTCGCCGTGCTGACGGCCTTCATGGGCTGGCAGGGTTCCAAGCTGCGCGTCGATGCCGGCTTTGAGAAAAGCCTGCCGCTTGATCACCCCTATATGCAGACCTTCGTGAAGTACAAGAAGGAGTTCGGCGGCGCCAACCGGGTGCTGGTGGCTCTGTCGGTGAAGCAGGGGGACATCTATACGCCGGAATTCATGACGCGGCTGAAGCAGGTGACGGAGGAGGTGTTCTTCGTCCCCGGTGTTGACCGCGCCAGCGTCACCAGCATCTTCACCCCGAACGTCCGCTTCATCGAGATCGTTGAAGACGGCTTTGCTGGTGGCAACGTCATCCCGGCCGAATTCCAGCCCAATGACCAATGGCTGCCCATCGTGCGTGAGAACGTGCTGAAATCGGGGCAGGTCGGGCGTCTGGTGGCGGAGGATTTCACCGCCGCGCTGGTCAGCGTGCAACTGGTGGAGATCGACCCGCGCACGGGCAAGAAGCTGGATTACATGGCGGTGGCCCAGCAGCTGGAGGGGATCCGCAAGAAGTTCGAGGATGACAAGATCCAGGTCCATATCATCGGCTTCGCCAAGGCCATGGGCGATATCGCCGACGGCGCCAAAAGCGTGCTGATGTTCTTCGCCGTCGCCTTCGTCATCACCGCCATTCTCGTCTATGGCTATGGCAAGAGCTGGATGATGACCTTCACCATGCTGGGCATCTCGCTCTGCACCGTGGTGTGGCAGTTCGGCCTTCTGGTGCTGCTGGGCTATGGCATCGACCCCTTGTCGATCCTGGTGCCCTTCCTGGTCTTCGCCATTGCCATCAGCCATGGCGTCCAGAATGTGGGTACCATCACCCAGGAAATCGGCAAGGGCGCGGACGCCTTTACGGCGGCGCGGATCAGCTTTGAACGCCTGCTGATCCCCGGGGCGTCCGCCCTGGGGGCGGATGCGCTGGCCTTCGTCACCATCGCCATCATCCAGATCCAGATGATCCAGGAACTGGCAGTGTCGATCTCCATCGGCATGCTGATCATCATCATCACCCACCTGTGGGTGCTGCCGGTGGCTCTGTCCTATCTGCCGCTGGGCGACAAGTACCGCGCCCGCGTGTCGGGTCAGGTCGGCCGGTTTGACCCGGTGTGGCGCCTGTTCGCCGTCTTCGCCCGGCCCAAGGGGGCCGTGGTCATGGTGGCGATCGGTGTTCTGGTGTTCGGCATCTCGGCCTGGGAACAGCGCCATATGATCGTGGGCGATACGGCGGCCGGTGTGCCGGAACTGCGCCCCACCAGCCGCTACAACCAGGATGCCGATCTGATCGTCGACCGTTTCGCCATCGGCGTGGACGTCATTCAGGTCATCGCAGAAACCAAGGATGACGGTTGCATCGACCATTCCATCATCCAGCAGGTCGATGACTTCACCTGGGCCATGAACAATGTGGAAGGCGTGCAGTCCGCCATTTCCATGGCCACGGCGATGAAGACGGTGAATGCGGGTTGGAACGAAGGCAACCTGAACTGGCGCGTCCTGCCGCGCAATTCGCAGGTGCTGGTCCGTACCGTGTCGCCCGTCGAAACCTCGACCGGCCTGCTGAATTCCAACTGCTCGGTCATGCCGGTGATGGTCTTCACCAAGGACCACAAGGCCGGCACCATCCAGCGCATTGTCGATGCGGTGGAGAAATACAAGACCGACAACCCGTCGCAGACCGTGACCTTCAGCCTGGCCACCGGCAATGTCGGTGTCATGGCGGCCACCAATCAGGCGGTGACCAAGGCTGAAAAGCCCATGCTGCTGCTGGTCTATGTCACGGTGATCCTGTTCTGCATCATCACCTTCCGCTCGCTGGTCGGCTCGCTGGCCACCGTGCTGCCGTTGATCGTGGTGTCGATCCTGTGCAACGCGCTGATGACCTGGCTGGGGATCGGGCTGAAGATCTCCACCCTGCCGGCCGCGGCGCTGGGCGTGGGTATCGGTGTCGATTACGGCCTCTACATCTTCAACCGCCTTCAGTCCTATCTGAAGCACGGGCTGAATTTCGCCGAGGCTTATTACCGGACCTTGCAGGAAACCGGCAGCTCGGTCCTGTTCACCGGTCTGACGCTGGCGGTCGGCACCTTCACCTGGATCTTCTCCGACCTGAAGTTCCAGGCTGATATGGGCGTGCTGCTGACCTTCATCTTCCTGGCCAACATGATCGGGGCCGTCGTGCTGCTGCCCGCCGTGGCGGCCCTGCTCTACAAGCTGTTCCCGAGGCTGTATGCGGCAGAGGTGCGCCGCGCGTCACAGCGGACTTTCGCGGTCCATTGATGTGAATTCCCGGTGATCGGGCGATCACCGGGGCCCGTCCGGAACGTGCCAGACGCTGTCGATCGTCTGCACGGGATTGGGGCAGGCGAGGGGGAACCAGGGCTTCCCCTTGTGCTGGTGGCGGTGGGGCGCCGCACGGCGCAAGTGGTTGGCCCCGATGGTGTGGGGGCACGCCATCGGGGCACCTGCTGGGGCCCCCCCCGGGG
>NZ_JBMDKJ010000030.1:0-77475 GCF_057809655.1 Niveispirillum sp. FG148 | reverse complement strand
CCAAACTGCTGCAGGCCTTGGAAACGTATATCGTCGGGCAGCGTGACCTGATCATCGACTACGCCACTGCCCGGCACCGGGATGAGCCTATCTCGACAGCGACGACCGAAAGCACGGTTCAGCGGTTGCTGCACCGACGCATGGGCGCAAACCAGCAGATGCGATGGTCCCCACGGGGCGCCCACCGCATGCTGAAGGTTCGCACCGCGGTGATGAACGGCACACTCGTATCGGATCACGCAGCCGCCGAGCCGTTTGCCCGTCGGCCTTTCCGCAAAGCGGCATGAGACCCCCAGGTTTGAGACGGTCTCATTTGCCTTCGCCCCTCCAATCCATCGTTGCATACTCTGCCCTGACGAAATGACGGCGGACCAGCGACTTGACATGAGGGCGTCTTACGAACGAACGGCTTGGTGGGTCCCGGCCACCTGCCTGCTGCTGCTGATCGGCTGGAAGGTTGATAGCGTGCAGGCTGTCAGCATCGACATGGCACATCATTATGCGCTGATTGAACGGCTTGCGGAAAAATGGCGTTTTGCCGCCGCCGACGATCCGGCCGCCCTGGCCGTCGACTGGCGATCACTGGGGGAGATGATCCATTATCCGGCGCTTGCCCACCGTTTCGCTGCCGTCATCGGGCGGGTGCTGAATTCCTCGTTTATCGGCATGCAGGTCGTTGCCGTGGCCGCCGCGGCGATTATCTGGGCAGGAATCGCTGCCGCCCTGTTCGCCGTGCCCCGGAACGCCGCCACAGTCGCCGCCGTGGTTACAGCTGCCCTCCTGGCCGTGACGACGCTGGTCTTTCACTTGCCGGCACATGGCGGCGAGGTGATCGAAGCCTACTTCTTCGCACAACTGGTCGGACAAGCCTTCGCTTTCCTTTGTGTCCTCGCCTGGGTGGTGGAGGAGCAGCGGGGCGAGGACGTGACCATGCGCCGCCTGCTGACGCTGGCCGCGCCTTTTGCTGCTGCCTCCTTCCACCTGCTGCCGGCCCTTGAATTGCTGGCCTTTTTCGGTTGCGCTGCATTGCTCGATGCCTGGGCCGCCCAGGCCGGGCACCGTCAGCGGGTGTTCATCGTCAATTGCGGGTGGTTGGCGGCGGGCGCAGTGCTGTTGGCCATCAACCCTTCATTACGGGCCATGCTGGACATCGCGACCAATAGTGGCCAGTTGCCACTGGCGCTTCCCGATGGAACCGGGGTGTTCGCCGCGCTGGCTGCCGTGGTCCTGGGTCTGGCGGCCGTCAACCTGGCCCTGTGGCGCCGGCTTTCGTTGCGCGGCGTCGGCGGGGCCTTCGCCGGGTTCAAGGCGCTGACCCTGTTCGCCGCGGCCGCGGCCCTGCTGTGTCTGGCACAGGTCGCGGCCGAACGGATGGGGGTCGGCAACGATTATGCCGTGCGCAAATATGTGTATTCGCTGCTGACCGGTATCGCGGTGCAGGCGGGTGTGCTGGCCGGATCGATCATCGCCCTGCGCCACGGCGACCTCCGCGCCGATGCCGATGTCGATCATGGCAAGGTACGGGCGTTGGGTCTGTCGGCGTTTATGGTCGTCGCCTTCTGTTTGACGGGACCGCCGTCTGTTTTCCAGGGGTCGTCAACCCTGACAGCGCGGATCGTCGGCTATGAGCGGCAGATCAAGGCGCTACGGGATGCCCACCTGCCAGCGGTCGATGGGCGGTACGATGTTGTCGCGGGGTTGGCCGACCTCCCGCCCGCCGCTGCCTACATGTTTTCACTGGGCCTGATGAAAACACCGCGTGAGGCCAACGCTGCGGCTATACTGCACGGTCGTGAATTGCCGGAACCCGGCCAGGTGGGCAGCATCATCACCAGCGCCGGAACGGTTCCCTACGACCTGCCCCGCTGCCGCAGTTTCGTTTCCGCATCGGGGCTGACCGTGATGGACGGGCGCTGTTATGCCCAGGACCCGCATCAGCGTCGACGCTGCGATGGCGTGTTCAATTTCCGTCAGGGCCAATCCGACGTGAATTTTGACCATCTTTTGTCCGGGTTCTCCGGTCCGGAACCGGCGGGCCGCTGGACCGACGGCAACGCTGCGTCCTTCCGGTGCCGTCAACCTGAGGGTGAGCGGCGCGCCACCCACGTCGTCCTTGAAACCACGGCCTTCCTGCACCCGACATTGGGCCCGTTCCGGCAGCGGGCGACGGTGAAGGTGAACGGCCATCCTGTTGCCGACCATGTTTTCACCGCAGCGGCGGAAGAGAAAATCTTCGATGTGCCGCTGTCCATCAGTGACGGGCCGGAGATCGAGATCGTCATCGAAACCCCCGATGCGGCGGTTCCGGCGGAACTGGGCGTGGGAGCCGACCGCCGTCGGCTGGGCGTGCAGGTACGCCGGATTGAGTTCAGTCCGGCGTCGGCAGGTCGATGATCTGACCCAGCAGGCTCCGGGCGCTCTCGGACCAGGGGCGTCGCGGCATCGCCGATGATGTGGGCGCTGTGCCGGCCTGTCGTGCCGTCAGCCATTCGCGAAGTGCGTCGGCAAGGTCTTTTGGCGTAGCCGCGGCGAAATAAGCGGCATGCGCGCCCGCCACTTCACGAAATACCGGCAGATCGCGGGCAAGGATCGGCACACCGCGCCGTGCCGCCTCGATCAGGGGCAGGCCGAACCCTTCACCATCCGACGCCGCCAACAGACAGGTCGCCGCACCGTAGACCTCATCCAGGAATTCGTCACTGGTATCGTCCAACCAGAACAGGCGGCGTCCGCGCTCCGGATGGCTGCCAAGTTTGCTGACAATCTCCGGGATGTTACGGCGCATGGCGTCGGGCAGACCGCGCCAGCCTTCCTTGCCCACTACGGCAAGATTGACCTCCACCCCGGCCTTCCACAGAAGGTCAAACGCCGCCAGGGTTTGCAGATGCCCCTTGCGCGGCTCCAGCGTGCCGACCATCAGGAAACAGGGCCGCGCCGACAGCGCGGTCAGCAGCGCGTCGGCACCAGCGGGGCGGCCACGGCTGGGGTTGGAATTTTCCAGATCATCGCCCAGGTGGAACCAGCCGACCTGCAGCGGAACCTGCCGTCCGGGATCGTTGGCCTGCGCCCAGCCTTTCATGTCCTGTGCGACGGCGGCGGAAATGCAGACCACGCTGTCGGCACAGCGCGCCACGGTCCGCAACCAATCCTCAAAACCGAAACCGCCGGGTGGAAAGACCTGTGGCAGCAATATCGGCAACAGGTCGTAGACAATGAAATGCACCCCGACACCACGGGCGCGCAGATTGTCATAGACGCCGCCCCGGTCGGCATGGGTGATCAGGTCGCCGATAAAATCCGCCCCAAGCAGCAGGTCGCCAGCACCGAACTGGACTGGGTCGTCGGTGGCCCAGTCGTCGGACAGGTCCAGCAGCTTGCAGGTCCAGCGCCGCATATGGCGGCAATGCCAGACGCCACCCTGATCGGACAGGGCCGCCGGCTCCACCCGCCAGCCGGCCGGCATCTCGCGCAGCAGGGCCAGGATCAGCGCGCGCACCACCCGCTGAATGCCGGTCTGCAAATCATTGCGGCAGATGGCCGAAACATCGACGACCAGCTGTCGGGCCGGCCGGCGACGGGGCAGCGTGTCCGCGACCGCCCCGGCCAGATCGACCAGATCCGCATCCGCCGGGCGCGCGCCGACCAAGGCAGGCAGCGCCTGGATAAGACGGGTTTCATGCAATGGTGAGCCGCGCCCGGCTGCGTAGAATGTCTCCATGGCCACGGCATAGGCATGGGCACAGGCGGCCGGTGCATTTTCGGCCGCGGTCCGCGTCCGGGCCCGTTCGGCCAGCGCGGCGCGGCCTGGGACGTCGGTGGCCAGAGCGTCGATGGCCGCCGTCAGGTCGCCGTGCGCGAAGGCGTCAGCCAGCATGACCACGGCATCCCCCGGCAGCTCGGCCAGCGCCCCGTTGGCATTGACGATCAGGGGTAGGCCCCAGGTCAGGCAGTCCAGCGCCGCCGCCGAGGTTTCGCCCCTTGTATCGGTGCGCAACTGCACGGCGATGTCGGCGGCCGCCAGGTAGAGCCTGTAGGCTTCCGGATCGGTCCAGCCGGTGATCATCGCCTTGCCGTTACCGGTCGTCTTCATGGCGCGCAGCAGGGCGGCGCCATAATCGCCGGGATGGTTTTCCCCGACGAAGACAAGGCGGCTGTCGGCATGGTGGGCAATGTCGGTCGCCGCCCAGGCCCCCAGCAGGTCGATATTCAGCTTGTTCGGCCCGACCATGCCGAAGGCGCACACGACAAAGCCGTCCGGCGACCAGCCCAGCCGCCGCCGCGCCTCTGCCCGATCCGGCACCGAACCGGACGCCAGATCAGGGGCGACCCGCATCAGCGGGATCCGCCGCCAGTCGGCAACCGCATCGGGTCCGTAATGCGCCTGCGCCAGATTGCGGCAATAATCATTATGCGCGACGATTCCCAACGCACCACGCAGCACGCCGAAATTGACCGGCTGGCGCGCCGTGATCCTGGCGGGGTCGGCGGTGGAGAAACGGTCGGCGACGGCGGGATATCCCCCGGACCGATAAAGCTCCCGGCTCCAGCCATGCGGTGCCAGACCATAGACGTCGCGGTAACGGACAACATCGCCAAGGAAAAATTCGTGCAGCATGACGACGCCCGGCGCCTGATCCAGCAGATCAAACATCCGGGCGTGATAGGGCGAATTGCCGAAATGATAGAGCACGCGGTCATACTGGTGGGCCGTCGCCGCAAAGGCATCCGACGTCAGAACGCCGCAATGGGCTACGATCCACGGGGCGGAAACAGACGCCTGATCGGTGACGACATCGATATCGTACCAGCGCCCCAGTTCCGGGATCAGGTCGGCGCAGTAATCGGCGATCCCGGATCGTTCCGGCGGCAAGGGTGTGACGACCGCCAGTTTCAGCCGCCGTGGCGGTGGCGGCGCGTCCGGGACCGGATCAGGCCGCAGAAGGGAGAGGTCATCACCAGGGGCCACCGTCTGATCGGGCCGCAGATTGGCAATGAAGGCCGCGTGCAGCAGCCGGGTGATTTCCGCCTGACGGCCGGTATCGCCGATGGATCGCGGCAGACGCAGGGCCCGGATATTCTGCCGCTGCAATCGGTCGCCCAGGACGGCGCGCAAGGCTTCGGCCGGGGCCGGGGTGCGGGCGTCCACGGCGAACAGAACCTCATGTCCGGCAAACCGCGTCAGCGCCGCCGCCGCGAAATCGGCGGAGAATTCCTGGGTCAAATCAACGACGATGCGCATTGTCATCTCCGGCGGCGGCCTTGAAGGCCCTGTCCAGTCGGGCATAAATCTCCCGCGTGTGCGGCGGCACCGCGTCCAGTCCCGGCGGGCCGTTGATCACGGCCGTGTCCGTTGCGCCCGCCCGCGGCGGTGCCGATACAGCGGCCAGCCGCGCATGCAGGACCCGCAGCGGCCCCATAATGCCCAGGCGGCGGGCCAGCCCGGCCACGCGGGCCCTGCGCGTCGGATCAGCCACCAGCCGTAACAGCCGGCGGATCAGTGCCGCCCTGACCTTCTTGGCCGTGTCACGCGGATTGCCGGCACCAAACAGCACCCGCACCGCGCGAAGCGGCGCCGTGACCCGCCATGACAGGCTGGCGCGCAACGCCGCCACATCGCCGCGTGCCGCCGCCAGTTCAGCTTCAGCCGTCATCGCCCGCGCTTCGGCCCATTCCGCCCAGGCGCGGGTGTCGCGCAGGGCTTCGCTGAGGTTTTGCAGCTCCGCTTCCAGCCGCTGGGCTACTGTTGTGGCCTGACGGCGTTCCGCGTCTGCTTCCCGACGATCCGCGTCGGCGGCACGACGGTCTTCTTCGGCGGTACGCCGGTCCGCGTCTGCCGCCCGTCGATCCTCGTCGGCGGCACGACGATCGGTTTCGGCCTGTTCGGCGCGATGCCGCGCATGAAGGGTGGCGGCTTCGGCATTGGCCGCGCGCTCCAACGCCGCAGCTCGCATTTCTTCGGTGCGTTCAACCTGCCACAGCGCCTTGTCCGTGGCAGCTTCCGCGCTGGCCGCCCGCTCCAGCGCCGCCTTCAGCATTTCTTCGGCCCGCTCGGCCTGGATGCCGGCCCGCGCCGCCTGTTCTTCGGCCCTTGCCGCGCGGTCCGCATCGACCTGCGCCTGTTCCTTCACCCGCCGCGCTTCCTCGGCCGCGACGCGGGCGGCCTCCGTGCGGTCACGGGCAACGACCGCATTTTCCGCCGCGGCATTTTCCGCCTGCTGCTGGGCATGCGGTTTGAAGGCGTCAAAGACGTTGGGCGGATAGCGGAAGGCGTCAAGCAGTTCCGCCCGCTCATTCGCCACATAAAAGCGGTTCAGGCCGTCCGCATAGGCAAGGCGATAACCGCCATCAAGCAGGATCATCTCCCACTCTTCATGGGTCTCGCGGCGGGAGTTGGGGTAGGTCGCCTCCACCACCGTCACCCAGGGGCGATGCCGGGTGAAATCCCCGCCCGCCAGCACGTCCTTCTCCAACCCTTCGACGTCGATTTTCAGGAAATGGATATCGCGTGGCGCATATTGGTCGCAGATGTCGGCCAGCGTGCGCAGCGGCACCTCGTGATGGACGCCCTTATGCCCGTCCGCCGCAAGGGCCGCGGCAATGTCGGCCCGTCCGGTGGCCCATCCCTGCACATCCGGTTCCCAGATGCGGATGCTGCCCGCTGCCGCACCCAGGGCGCAGGCCAGGTTGATATCACGCGGACGGTCGGCCGCCAGCAGGGCGAAGGGGGCCGGCATCGGCTCCACATTCACCCCGCGCCAGCCCCGGTCGTAAAACGCCTTGGTCACCGAATAGTCGGTCGGGTGATTGGCGCCCACATCGATGTAAAAACCGCCCTCAACCCGCCCCAGCGCCCGCATCAACATCACATCTTCAAAATTCAGGGCGTAAGAGATCATCATGGCGATTCCCCTGCCAGATCAGGCGTCAGCGGGCGGGCGGCATGGGCGACAATATCTGTCGCGCCCAGTGCGGCGAACAGGGCTTCATCACGGCGGCGCTGCGGATGATCAGGCGGCCGGGCGGTCAGGACATCGGCTCGCACATATCGGGCATCGGCCCAGAATAACTGGCCGCCATGCAGGGGGTGGGGATGACGGTGGTCATTGTCATAAAACACTGCATCCTCGCCCAGAACGGCGTTCGACCCGTCACGATGGGAATAATGCACAAGGTTGGTCAGCTTCCACAGCACGAAACCGCGGTCGCGCAAGAACCGGTCAATATCCGCATAAAGCGGCTGGCCCTGATAGATCGGGTTAAATTCGACCTCGACATCGATGCAGCGGGTCTGGTCCAGCAGGCCACCGGCCCCTTGCAGGATTTCCAGCTCACTGCCCTGGGTGTCCAGTTTCAGATAATCGAAGCGTGTCACCCCCGCTTCCGCTGCCCAACCCGCCAGCGTCACCACATCGATGTCACATGTTTGCGTCAACCGGGCACAATCCAGCGCCGGGTATTGCGTTGTCAGAACCGGGTCTGGTGGCAACAGCGAGGCGCAGGCCGGTTCGCGGGTAAGGTGCAGCGTACGCCGCCCGGCCCGTCCGGCCAGCGGCAGCGGCACCAGCGTGACCCGTCCCGGTGCCAGCGCGGCATAGCGTTCGGTCAACCGCGCACATTCCTGCGGATCGGGGTCAAAGCCATAGGCGACAAAGCGCGGATCGGCGTCGGCGCTGACGAAACGTTCGGCAAAACCCCAGCGGCAGCCGATATCCCCCACGATCAGCGGGGAATCCGCCGACAAGGGCGGTTCGCCCGGCCGCTCAATCTCGAACCGCATTTCGTTCCAGGACAGGCCGACGAAATCGGTCTTGCTGAGATTGACCACCTCAAACACAAACCCGCGATCGATCCAGTGATAGTTCTTTTCCAGATGTGAGCGTTCGCGCACCAACGAGGCGTGGATGGAGTAGGTGCCCACCCCCAGATTGGCGTCGAAACGGACATGGAAGGTCAGCCGCTCGCCCCGTCGGGCCGACTTGATGGCCTGCCCGGTATAGAAGCTGTTCGTACCGAACATCATCTGCCCGAAACGGTCCTTGATCCCACAGCCCAGCACCAGCCCGTCAAGATCTTCATGGACGGTGACGGCCAACCGGGCCTCCACCGCCTGCCCCACCCCGACAACGGTGATCGGCTGCCCGTCGGCATCGTAAAGGCCGATACTGTCGATCCGGGCCTCGCCGCTGCCGGAATCGGTGCGGGTGGCGCCATCACCACCCTTGCGCTGCACGATCCGCCCCGCCTTGTCGGCGGCCATCAGGGCGTTGTAATAGTCAAACACCCCTTCCGGTTCCCCATCCATGACCAATTGCCCCTGATCCAGCAGCAGGGTGCGGCGGCACAGGCTCAGGATGGCGTGCTTGTCGTGGCTGACCAGCAGCAGGGTCGTTCCCGCCGCACCAAACTGGCGGATGCGCTCAAAGCTCTTGTGCTGGAAATAGGCGTCGCCCACGGACAGGGCCTCGTCGACGATCAGGGCGTCGGGACGCTCCGCCGTCGCCACGGCAAAGGCGAGACGGGCCTGCATGCCGGTGGAATAGACCCGTAGCGGCTGATCAAAGTAATCGCCGATTTCGGCGAACGCCTCGATCTCCGGCATCAGGCGGGCGATCTTGGCGGCGTCGAAGCCCTGCAACTGCGCCGCCATGACGGCATTTTCGCGCCCGGTGAAGTCAGGGTGGAACCCCAGACCCAGTTCCAGCACGGCCGCGATACGTCCTTGAACCCAGACCGCCCCCTCTGTCGGCCGTGCCGCACCGGCGATCAGCTTCAGCAGGGTGCTTTTTCCGGCCCCGTTCAGGCCGATCAGCCCCACCGTCTCGCCCGACCAGATGGAAAAGTCCACATCGCGCAACACCCAGCGCCGTTCGCCGCGCGGTACCGCGCGCGGGGCCAACCAGTCGGCCAGACGCGTCCAACGGCGCGCATAGCGGGTATAAGCCTTACCCAGCCCCTTGACGACAATGTCACCCATCACAATTCGTCCGCCAGATCATCGGCGCAGCGCCGGAACAGCCGCACGCCAAGCGCCAGAACCAGCAACGCGACCACCGCCGGATAGGCCAGTGTCAGCCAGTCCGGACCGTTACCACTGACCGCCCCCGCCTGAAGCGACAACATCAGCGGGGTCAGCGGGTTCCAGCCAATCACCGCCTGTGCCGCGTCTGGCAGGATCGAGACTGGATAGACCACGGGGGTCAGCCAGAACCAGAACTGTGCAGCGATACGAAACACCTGCTCCACATCGCGGAAGAAGACATTGGCGACCCCCAACAAAAGGCCCAGCCCCATCGCCAGCGTGGCCAGCAGGGTCAGGACCGGCGCCGCCGTCACCAGGAAGGACAGGCCGACATGCCCCAGCGCGGCGGCGACAATAAAGAATATGGCGAACATGATGGCGAAGTCGACAGCGGCCGTTGCAATCGCAATCACGGGCAGGCAACCCCGCGGTACGCTGGATTTCTTAATAAGTTCAGCGTTCTGGATGAAAATCACCAGAAGCTGTTCCACCGTCTGGATGAAAAAGCCCCAGGCGATGACACCAACGCACAGAAAAATACCATAAGAGAATGGCTTATCCGCGTCGCCAAACTTGACCGGCATGATTTGCGAAAAAACCGTCATGTAGATCAAGATCATCAAGAACGGACTGATAAGACGCCAGGCCCAACCCAGCAGGGCGCCCTTGTGCTTTAACTGAAAGTTGCGATATATACTTCCGAGTATAAAGTGACGGTAGGTTGAAACTGACTTAATAAACTGCACAGCCACACCTCAATATTTCGCGGAATGATATGGAATTTTCTAATTGTGAAATATTATCGCGGCATTGAATATTTTGTCAATCTTGAAATCAAACACACTAACAGGCCGCGTTACATCTGACAGTGGGCGGAAACCCCTTTCTTCCGACAATGCGCCGTGGTTCGACCCCTTGCCAAAGGGATCAAGGATTATTGTGCGCAGCGCCGACACTCATGGCGACAGCCACCGCCTTTCCGGACAGGTCGCGAGGGTCACGGGGCGTCGCCCTATCGGCTGCGCCTGATCCCAGGGATCCCGGGCAAGGCGATGGGCCTGTGAGGCGTGTCCGGTAGTTCGGCGGGGGCAACTGAAGGGTGCCCTATGACAAGCCTGCGCACCTACGCGGATCGAAGACGCGTCATCAGGTTGCAGGGCCGGAGAGAGGTCTGCTAAAGGCAAAAAGCACCATCCAACGGCCGCGCCGCAGGAAATATTGTTCAGTTCTTCCGCATCTTGTTGGCGTGTTTTCCTTTATCAATTAATCTGGATATCGAGTGGGCAGAGACCCGTACGGAGAGGGTGGGCCGATTGTCGGATGACGGATCGCCTCTTGAGGTTGTTTTCTTGGCTGATGCCGTTACACCGCCCTTGACCGGGGTCGGGCGCTATAGCTGGGAACTGGCTCGCCGCCTCTCCTCCGGTGCTTTTCAGACGCACCTGACGGCGATGACCCTGAATGGTGCGAAGTTGCCGGAGGAACTGACGGCGCAGCTCAACGAAACAGCGGATGGCAAAGATGCCTCCTGCCGGCGGCGCGCCGGCTTTTCGTTCGATCCTGCGGCACCCGTCAAGGCGGCCCTGCGACATGCGCCCTTCACCGCGCCCGCCGTAGAGCGCGTCCGCCGCACCATTTTCGCTGCCCGTCTGCGGCGGTACGCCGGCGCACGCAATGTCGTGGTCCACGGTCCCAGCTTTTTCGCGCCCAGTACCGGTTTGCCAACGGTGGTGACCATCCATGACCTGTCGACGATGTTTCACCCGGAGACGCACCCGCGCACCCGCGTCGAGCGGGTTGGGCTGATGCTGGACGAAGCGGTGCGCCGGGGCTTTCACATCCTGACCGACGCGACGGTCACGCGGCAGGATATCGTCAACAGCCTGGGGGTGGCGCGCGAGCGGGTCAGTGTCGTACCGCTGGGCGTGGGGCCGCCATTCGGGCTGACGACGGAACAGGAACGCCACGATGTCCTGGCCGCCTATGGTCTGCGTGAAGGCGGTTATTGCCTATCGGTCGCGACCACAGAGCCGCGCAAGAACCTGTCCCGGCTGATTGATGCTTACGCCGCACTGCCGCTCGACCTGCGGCGGGAATATCCGCTGATCCTGGCCGGAGCTGCGGGTTGGCGCAACGCCGGCTTGCTGCGAAAGATCACCGCGATGGAGAATGACGGCTGGGGTCGGCTGTTGGGGTTCGTACCCCAAGGCCGGTTGCCGGCCCTCTATGGTGGGGCCCGACTGTTCGCCTATCCGTCGATGTATGAGGGGTTCGGATTGCCCGTGCTTGAGGCAATGGCCTGTGGCACACCCGTATTGACCTCCAACGCCTCAACAATGCCGGAGGTGGCCGGTGGTGCCGCATTGCTGGCCGACCCGCTGGACGAAGGCGACATTTCGCAGCATCTGGTTCAGGGATTGACCGACGCGGCTTGGCGAGCCGGCGCGATCGACGCCGGACTGCGCCGCGCGGCCGCGCTGACGTGGGAACGGACGGCCGCGGACACGGTGGCCGTCTACCGCCATGTTCTGGGGCGCAACTGACATGGCAGGGGAAAAATCGTGACCAGCCCAACTCCATCGCCGCCCGCATCGACGGCCCCCCCCCATGCACCGCGTTGTCATCTGGTGTTGGGGGGGCGCGGCTTCGTCGGGTCCCGTCTGGTGGCCGGGTTGTCCGCGGCAGGTTACACCGTACGCAGTTTCGACCGAGCACCGGTGCCCGCAGCCGCAACCATGGCGGGACCGGAAGCGGTGGGGGTGGAACATGTCGTCGGTGACGCCATGACAGCGGAGGATTTGCACCGGGCAACGGCGGGGGTGGATGTCTGCTTCCATTTGCTGTCATCGACCATTCCGCAAACCTCCAACGAACGTCCGACAGAAGATGCGACCAGCGCCATCCTCGGCTCACTGACGATATTCGACGCCTGCCGACGGGCGGGTGTACGCAAGATCATCTATCTGTCGTCAGGAGGCACGGTTTATGGCCGCGCCCGGTATTTACCGATCGACGAAAGCCATCCGACCGACCCTTTATGCGCCTATGGCATTAGCCGTCTGGCGGTGGAAAAATATCTCCACCTGCAACATGCCCTGTATTGCATGGATTACTGCATCCTGCGGGCCAGCAATCTCTACGGCCCGGGCCAGCGGCTGGAGGCGGCACAGGGCGCGGTTGGAGTGTTTCTGGGGCGCATGCTGCATGGCCGACCGATCGATATGTGGGGCGATGGGTCGGTGATACGCGATTATCTGCATGTGGATGATCTGGTGCGCGCACTGATCGCCGCTGTCGAACCGCACGGCAAGACTCGCTTATTCAATGTCGGATGCGGCGTCGGCCACAGCCTCAATGATCTGCTGGCGGCACTCACCGACCTTGTCGGGAGGACACCACTGGTCAACCGTCACCCCGGACGGGACTTCGACGTTCCGGCCAACGTGCTGGATATTCGCGCGGCCGCCGCCGGTCTGGCCTGGGCACCCAGGATCGACCTGTCGACGGGATTGCAGATGACATGGGCGCACTTGCTGAAGGCGTCGCCCCTGGTAACCGGGGAGCAGCGGCGTGTCGGTTGACCAGCCCCTCCCCGCCGACATGGCACTCTCGATCGTCGTTCCGGTCTATGGCAGCGCGACCATCCTGCCGGAACTGGTGCGCCGCATGGCGGCCACGCTGGAAACGGACCCTGACCTCAAGGGACGGGCAGAGGCGATTTTTGTTTGTGACGCCTCCCCCGACGACAGTTGGTCGGTTCTGCGCCGGCTGACCGCGGAATATCCCTTCATGACATGTGTGCGGCTGCGGCGGAATGCCGGACAGCATCCGGCCGTGCTTGCCGGGTTGCGGGTCGCCGCCGGGCGGGTGATCGTCACCATGGATGACGATCTGCAGCACGCGCCGGAAGATGTTCCGGCCTTGTATCGCACGGTCGCCGCCGGTGCCGATGTCTGCTATGTGCGTTATGCCCAGCAGCGTCACGCCGCCTGGAAGCGGTTGGGCAGCCGGTTCAACGATATTGTCGCGGTTCGTCTGCTGGATAAGCCCAAGGACCTTTACCTGTCATCATTCCGGGCGCTCGACCGGGGCCTCGTCGATGAAGTCGTTCGGTATGCCGGACCGTTCGTCTATATGGATGGGCTGATCCTGTCGGCCGCTGTCAATATTGCAACCGTCAGCGTGGAACATCACCCGCGGTGCGAGGGGAGAGGCGGCTTTAATCTGAGAAAGTCCATTGCCCTCTGGGCGTCCATGGCCACCGGCTTTTCCGTCGCCCCGCTGCGCCTGGCCTTGTATGGGGGGTTGCTGGTCATGGCCGGCGGGTTGCTGGCGGCGGCGCTGCTGCTGTTGACCTATGTGAAGGATGGTTCAGTGGACAGTTCTGCCGCGTTCATCCTGGTTGTTTTGCTGCTGGGAGGCGGGCAACTGGCGGCTCTGGGGCTGATCGGCGAATATCTTGGCCGCCTGTCCCTTTCTGTAAACGGCAAGCCGCAATATATGGTGGCCGAAACGGTGGGCGCGCGGGCACGAACACACTCCCTGGCAAAGGAAAGCCGCTGTCGATGACCCGGACCATGCCGCAATTCCTGCGCTACCTCGCCTGTGGTGGCACTGGCGCAGGGCTGGATTATGCCACCTTTCTCGCTCTGGGTGCTGTTGGGGTCCATTATCAGGCCGCCAATATCGCCGGTTACGCCCTGGGAACATTGGTCAGCTTCATCCTCAATCGCCTGCTGACCTTCAAAGTCCGCGATCGGGTGGGCCAACGACTGGCTCTGTTCTTCGCCGTGGCCGGAACCGGCTGGGCGGCGTCGGCCCTGCTGCTGCTGCTGCTGGTGGGATCGGCGGGGATGGACGAGGCCATCGCCAAAGCCATGACCCTGCCGATTGTCGCGGTCCTGCAATTCACCCTTAACCGGCGCATCACCTTCCGCGCTGCATCTGTGGAGACCGCCGCGTGATGAGCGACGAAGCGAAGATTTACGATGTCTGCGTCGTTGGAGCCGGCTTCACCGGGCTTGCTGCCGCCATGAAACTGGCACGGGCGGGAAAATCGGTGCTCGTGGTCGAAGCAGATGAAGGGCCCGGCGGGCTGGCCTCCTCCTGCCGCCTCGCCGATGGGGTCACGGTGGAGAAATTTTATCACCACTGGTTCGACAGCGACACCCATCTGCCAGAGATCATCGGCGAACTGGGCCTGCAGGACCGCATCCACACCGCGCCGTCGCGCACTGGCATGTATTACAACAAGCAGATTTGGCGCCTGTCGACGCCTCTGGACCTGCTGACCTTCAAGCCGCTGTCCTTCATCGACCGCATCCGCCTGGGCCTTCTGGTGTTTCAGGTGCGGCGGATCAGGAATTGGCGGGCCATCGAACATCTGTCGGTGCGCGAATGGCTGGAACCGCTGTGCGGCCGGGAAGCGTTCCGCATCGTCTGGCAGCCATTGCTGGAGCATAAATTCTCCATCCATGCCGATGATGTTGGCGCTGTCTGGATGTGGAAAAAGCTGGCCCTGCGCGGCGGCACACGCGACCGCCGTGGCGGCGAACGGCTGGCCTATTTCAAGGGGGGGTTCGGCGACCTGGCACAGGCAATGGCGGACGACGCGACGCATCATGGCGGCGTGGTTCGATACCGCGTCCGTATTACGCGGGCCCTGGTGGAAGATGGCCGGGTGGCTGCGTTGAAATGCACGGACGGAAGTGAGATACGGGCGAGGCAGTTCCTATTCACCCCTGCCCTGCCGATCATCGCCGACTGGTTCACGGATGTGCCGGGCGTTGATCCCGTCTGGATCGCCAGCCTGCGACGCGTGAAGTATCTGGGCAACGCCTGTCTGCTGCTGGAACTGGACCGTTCCCTGTCACCAACTTATTGGCTGAACGTCAACGACCCCGGATTTCCGTTCGTCGGGGTGATCGAACACACCAATTTCGACGATCCTGCCGCTTATCAGGGACGCCATATCGTCTATCTGTCGCGCTACATGGCGCGGGAAGATCCCGTATGGGATTACGAGGACAAGGTTTATCTGGACTACGCGCTTGGCCATCTCCAGCGGATGTTCCCGCAGTTGGAGCGGGCCTGGATCAAGGATTTTGCCCTCTGGAAGGCACCCTACGCCCAGCCCATTGCCGAACGCGGCTACTCCAGTCTCGTGCCCGACCGCTGCACGCCACTGGCCAACGTGCAGATTGCCACCATGGCCCAGATTTATCCCGAAGATCGGGGCACCAACTACGCCATCCGCGACGGTCGCGATGTGGCGCAGGCGCTGATCGAGGAGATGCGGGGGGAATAGTTGACTCGCGGTACGGCGGCAGTTGCCGCCGTACCGCCCATGCGGCGTGAGCCAAGCCGCCGGACGGCGCCGCCCGCCGGCTGAGGGACTTCAGGCCAAGTCCAGCAAGCCGTCGTCACCGGCCCGACGACGCTGTTCCGCCGCTGCCAGCCGCGCCGCCACCCCAGCCACATCCACCTCGGCGCGCCAACCGAGCAGCGTCTGGGCCAGTGCCGGATTGGCGGCAATGATCTTCGGGTCGTGCGGTCGCGGGGGGGAGGCGCCAGCAACGACATGGCGGCGCCAATCAAGACCGAATGCGTCGAAGACCATGGCAACGAAGCTGCGCAGGCTGACGTGACGGCCGGTGGCAATCACCAGGTCCTGGGGCGTGTCGGCGCCGATCATTGCAACCATGGCCGCGACATATTCCGGCGCCCATCCCCAGTCGCGTTCAATGTCCAGATCGCCCAGTCTCAAGCTATCGGTCAGGCCGGCAGCAATGTCAGCGGCCCCGCGCACCACCTTGGCGGTCACGTAATGATCCGGGCGCAGCGGGGATTCATGATTGAACAGGATACCTGAACAGGCAAACAGTCCATAAGTCTCGCGATGATGGGCGACCGTCCAGTGGGCAGCCGCCTTGGCTATGCCATAGGGGCTGCATGGACGAAAGATGGTGCCCTCATCAGCCGGCTTGCCGCCCGCGTCGCCAAAACATTCGCTGGATGAGGCGTTCAGGAACCGGCAATCGAGCCGGGTACGGCGGATTGCCTCCAGAACGGTAACGGCCCCCGTCACGATGCCGTCCACGGTTTCGCCGGGACGCTCAAAGGATCGATGAACAGAGGATTGGGCCGCCAGATTAAAGATCATAGAAGGCCGGATGGTCTCCAGTGCGTCCGTAACGACCGCACGATTGGTGGGGTCTATTGTATGCAGCGTCACCCGATCAAGACAGCCGACCCGTGCCAATCCGGTAAAGGTCCGGGCCGTCGCATCGCGTGAACCGCCATGAACACGCACCCCCATCGCCAACAGCTGGCGGGCCAGAAAAGCCCCATCCTGGCCACCAATACCAAGGATCAACGCTGTGTCTGAGGAAGGGCGAACCGTCATCGGGCACCCAGATCACCGGTGATCACCGCCATTTTCGACACGTCTCAGCCTTCATACAGATTCGAGGAGCACATCCCTTTATCAAGATGTAGTTGTATCAAAAACGTCAACATAGGCGAAAGGCGAAAGATCACGTTCCCGGCGGCCGCCACTCCCCTTAGTCGACAAGGAATGGAACGAGGGGTTCCATTGATGTGGATTTGCGCATCGAAAGCCTGGGCAAAAGCTTCAAGGCGATTGAACGGGAAGTCAGGGTGATTTGAGGGGAACCACAGACCTGAAACTGTCCCCGATGAAGCAGCCGGACAGCCCGCTCGCGGACCTCAGCTGAAAACTTGTTCGTCGTCTTGCTCATGATAGCCCCATCCTCTCAGGAGTTGGAGCCGCCGACAATCCCGGCGCGATTCATGCTGCCTATACGACCTTTCCCCGCGAACGCCGGGCCAAGATCCAAAGCACAAACCCACCGCACGTCTTAATGGCGAGATCAAACGCCGCTCCGACGTTGTCAGCATATTCCACACGAGGTCGCCGTCACCCGGCTTTTCTACCCTATCCTGTCAGAATATAATGATGATTCTGCCATCCGGCGCGCCGTTACAGGATAGTGGAAACAAGGCCCCGCTCAGCGATGATCCCTTCATTATGCTATCTGCCGTTGCCGTATGATAAAAACGGCCGGATGTGCCAGAGGACAGGATGACCACGCCGCACCGACACCGCCGCCAGGAACGTGATCAGATCGCCTGGCGGATGGATCAGCCCAGCCCAAATCTACCCGCCCGGTCCTTCCTGCCGCTGCTGCGCGCCGCCATTGCCGCATGCCCCGACCGCCCCGATCTTCTGCGCGACCTTGCGGTTGGCCTGCGCGACGATCAGCGATGGACGGAGATTTGCGATCTGCTGTCGCCACGCGCAGAAACAGGCGAGCTGACGCCGGCGCTGGCATGCGAACTGGCACAGGCTGCCATCGCCTGCGGTGATCCGGCGCTGGCTTTGCAGGTGCTGGACCCTGGGGTTGCCGCAACCATGCCGGACGCGCGCCGACAAAGGCTTCTTGCCCTCTATGCCCTGAACCGGATCGAGGAGGCCCGCGCCGCCGCGGTGCAGGCGCTGGATGAAGATCCAGGTGACAGCACGGTGCTGGAGGCCTTTGCAAATGATTGCCTGACGCGTGATGCCGCTGACGCCTTGATTACGCTGTGTCAGCAGGCCATCGATAATGGGGTCGGCTCCACCCTCCACCTCGCCTATCTGTCGGCCGCACTGTCCCAGGCCGGGCGGACGGCGGAGGTCCTGCACCTGATCGACCCGGCACGTCTATGCCGCCGGATCGACCTGGATTGCGGGCTGGTCGATAATGCGGAACTGGCGAGGGCAATTCTGACCCATCCGGCACTGACCCCGTCGCCGGCGATCCGGCCGACACGCGGGCGCAATCTACGCCTTGAGGGACTGGCCAGCGTCGAGCATCCGGCCATCCGCAACCTACTCGCCGTCATTCGCCGGCAGGTCGACCAATATCTGGCAGAGCGTCTCGACATACCGCACCCGCTGATTGCCAATCGCCCGCCAGAAGCAAGGCTGCAAGGCTGGGCGCTGGTGCTCTCGGACGATGGGCACGAAGAAACCCACATCCATCCACGGGGCTGGCTGAGCGTCGTTTATTACATCCGCATTCCCCAGGGCACGCCACCGGACGCGCCACCGAACGCGTCACGAGGCGAAGCCGCGGGTGCCCTGGTCTTCGGGCCCTGGCCGCCGGCCATCGGGCAATCCTTGCCCGATTTCCCGTGCTGGCGCGTGGAGCCGCAGGAAGGAACGCTGCTGATCTTCCCCTCGTTCCTTGGGCATCGCACGGTGCCCACCGGTGTGGACGCGTTGCGAATATGCGTGGCGTTGGACGTTCTTCCCTGCGGCGGGGATCGAGCATCCTGAATGACCCACAAAACGCCGCCGAAAGATTGTACAGTAGGGCCGCATGAGCACAGAATCCGCCCCCCGCGCCTTCGCGCAGCCAGCCCCCCACCGGGTGATCCGCAACTTTCTCGGTCCCGATCTGATCGCCCGGCTGTTGGCCCATGTCGATGCCAGACAGGATATGTTCACGCCCACACAGCTTAATGGTGGGAGAACTGATCCCGAGATCCGCGTCTCCCGGCTTCTGCGCGATTTCGGCGACCTGCGCGAGGTGCTGGACGCGCGCTTCCTGGCGATTCTGGACCCGATGGTGGCCGATCTGCGCCTGTCTACCCTTGATCTGGGGCAGTTGGAGATGGAGATTGTCGCGCATGGCGACGGTGCCTTTTACCAGCGGCATATCGACACCCAACCCGGTACCATCGACCGGGCGACGGATCGGGCATTAACCAGCGTGCTCTATTTCCACAGGGAGCCACAACACTATAGCGGCGGTGCGTTGCGGCTGCACGCCATCCTGCCGCCTGAAGAAGGCGGGTGTTTCATCGACATCACACCGGAACAGGACATGCTGCTGCTGTTCCCCTCCTGGGCACCGCACGAGGTACGGCCGGTCTCCTGCCCGTCCGGTGCGTTCATGGATCAGCGGTTCGCCATCAATTGCTGGTATCGGAGCCGATGCACATCATGATTCCGTCCGCCTATAGGGCCAATCCCCTGGCCGACGCGGTGATCCACAGTGAGGCTGGCACCACCGACCATATTGACGTCGCCAGCTATTCGCGGACACGCGGCTTCGTCCAGGGACGGTTGAGCCGGGGCGAGACGCCGGGATTTGACGCGGCACTGCGCTTTTTGAGCGGCGACGCGGCAGGTGGCGGACACCTGTCTGCGGCTGAAGCGATGGCCCTGTGGCAGGCGGGTCTGATCTTGTTGCCGCAGGAATGTGCCGCACCGTTCGTGTCGCCCGACGTCACCGGGGCGCATGACAGATTTATCCAGGATGGCTACATCCTGCTGCCTGAATTGGTGACGCCCGATGCGCGGCAGCTCTTGAGCGACCATTACCGGGCATCGGTGTCGGCGGGAAAGCTGAAGCATGGCGACCGTCAGGCCAACCGGCATTACGCCCACAATGACCCGGCCGGAAGGGTGGCGCTGAACGCGTTGCGGGAAACGGTCGAGCGGATTGTCGGCAGCCCGATCAAGCCCAGCTACGCCTATGCCTCGCTTTATGGCGGGGGAACGGATCTCCCCCGGCATCGTGACCGGCCGCAATGCCAGTACACATTATCCTTGCAGATCGACCACCAGCCGCTGCCGCCGGAAGGGCGGTCGCCGTGGCCGGTTCACCTCTATCTGGATCCAGCCGCGCCGCCGGTCGACTGCTTTCAGACGATCGGCGGCGGCATTCTGTTCCGTGGCTGCGACATCCCGCATGGACGGCCGCCCCTGCCGCCTGGTGAGCATAGTTGGGTGCTGCTGCTGCATTATGTCGATATCGACTTTGGCGGGTCACTTGATTGACCCTGCAGCATCGTCCCCAGTACGGAAATGAATAATGCGATTGATCTGCGGCTTCCTGCATCTTGATGGCCGACCGGCAGAGGCCGGGCGGCTTGCCACCATGGTCGCCGCCATGATCGAGCCGGGCCTGACCCCGGCGGTGGCCCGGTTTGCCGAAGGACCGGTCGCGCTCGCCACGCTTGATTTCGCGCCCGCCACCGACCCGGCGCACGGCGCACCCCCAGCCACCTGCCTGCCAGGGGGCAGCGGCGGCCTGGTCCTGGCGGCCGACGCCCGGCTCTATGAAGGAGCCGATGGAAGGACCGACGAAGCCGCCCTGCTGCATGCGCTGGAACGCCGTGGCGACCGGTCCGATGGCGGGCTTGGCGGCATCGTCGGCGATTTCGCCCTGGCCGCCTGGAGCCCGCGCGACCAGACGCTGCTCTGCGCCCGTGACGGTATGGGGGTCCGGCCCCTGTTCATCAATGATCGACCGGGCCGTACCTTTGCCTTTGCCTCGCTGCCGCGTGGTCTGCACGCCAGCGGCCTTGTCGCGCGGGAACTGGATGAACCCGCCCTGCTGAGCACGCTGTTGATGCGGGAGACGCCGGACAACCGATCGGTGTTTCGTAGGGTTGAACGGCTTGCACCGGGCACCTGGCTGGCGCTATCGGCGCAGCGGCGGCAGAGCGGGCAGCATTGGCAAATCTGCCCGGCGACCGCCGGTCGGAACCAGTGCCGCCCGGAGGCGGCCGCCGCGGAGATGGCGGCCCTGGTCACCCAGGCGGTGCGCGTCCGTCTGCCCGCAGCCGGGCCGGTGGCGACGCATTTGAGCGGCGGGCTGGATTCTCCCTCCATCACCGTCCTGGCCGCCCGCGCGTTGCGCGGGACGGGACAAGCCTTGCTCGCCTACCCGTTCCTGCCGACGCCGCACGGAGATTACGCGCCGGATGGCGAAGGCCAGCGCGTTCAAGCGGTGCTGGATCAGGAGCCGGACATTACCAGCATTCCCGCCCGCATTGGACCGCCGCTGGATTTCCTGCTGCCGCGCATGGATTGTGATCAACCCCTGCCGTTCGACCCTGCCGATCCGGATGCATGGGTCTGCATGGATGCGGCGGCGCGCGGGGCCGGTGTATTTTTCTCCGGCTGGGGGGGAGACCAGGGCGCTTCCTTCAACGGTCGCGGTGCCCTGGCCGAGGCCTTCCTGGCCGGGCGCTGGTGGCTGCTGGCGCGCGAGATCCGGGCGCGCTCCCTTATGGTGGGCGGTTCGATGGCGGCGACACTGCGCGGCGATGTCCTCAGCTATCTGCTGCCAGAAGCAGTGCAGACCTTCGCCCGACGCCTGCGCGGCAAGGTGCCGGACAGTTCGCCGCCCGTGGTCCTGACACGGCTGTTGCGTCCGGAGGCGATGGATGGTGTCACCCCACCGCCGCCGCCATTGGGGCCCGACGCCGTCGCCAACCATGTTCGTCTGCTGAACAGTCAGATTTTGACGCGGCGTCCCGAACATTGGGCGCTGACCGGTGCCCGCACCGGCATTGCTGCGGCGTTTCCCCTGCTTGACCGGCGGGTGATCGAATTTTCGCTGTCATTGCCAAGTGCGCTGTTCCTGCGCGGCGGCGTTTCGCGGCGGCTATACCGCGACGCCATGATTGGCATCCTGCCGCACAAGCTCCGTGAAAACCCGGTCAAGGACATCCCGATTTCCGAGACATCGCTGATTGTCGCCCTGCAGCGCGACGCGCTGCTGCGCCGGCTGCCCGACCTGCGCGAACACCCAAGGGTCAGCGCCTTGTTTAACCTGGACGCGCTGGAGCAGCGTTTACGCGCCTTGCCCGCCCCGGAGGAGGCGTTGCGACGCGCCAGCGAATTGGGCGACAGCCCGGCATTGAACAGGCTCGCCTTGATGCTGCCGCGCCTTCTACGCTTTATCGCCTATGTACGGCAGCATCATTGATGTATCCGCCGCCGATGGCATCACGTCCCCGGTGCCGCCGCAGGGGCGGTGACCAGCAGGCCGCGTTTGCGCAATGCCTCCAGAAACCGTTCGACATGTGGCCGAACCTCGGCAGGGTCGACATCATATTCTGAGGTCAGCGCGTCCACCAGCCCATCAACGGTGATCGGCGCCGCCAGCAACTCCCAAATACGGGAACCAACAGCGTTCAGGTTGAAGTAACGACCCTGCTCGACGCTCATCATCAACAGTTCCCCGTCGACATCGGCGGTCAGCAGATTGTCGGCGCGGCGAACGGTTTCGCAAGCTCCGGATTTATTACTCATGTGTGTTTCCTCGTATAAAAAGCACTTGGGAACCGTCCTGAGTGACGGTCCTTTCTGTCAGGCAGAACTGTCACAGATACCCGAACCGTTCCATCATCGGGCGGTGGCCGGTGGTGATCGCATCAATCTGTGCTGCCGTCAGAACCTCGGCCCAGGCTCCGGCCCGACCGGAGCGGAAAAAGGGTGCTGCTGCATCGGACGGACGCTCAAAAAAACCTGATTGGCTTTCCTGGTGTTGCAACGCGCCAAAATCGGCAAAGCGAACGGCGCGTGCCACACGGTCGCCTTGGACTTCCCAGCCGACAAAGGCGACCACTGCTGCAAAAACGCCGATGGGATCGGTCTGCAAATCTTCATAACGCAGGACATGGACCGCAAGATCGGATTGGTCGATCCAACTCGCGACATGGGCGCTCCAGTCGCCAACCCGTTGCGGCACATGCTTGTTACGGTCGTCTCTGCGCCAACCACCAATGGTGTTTTTGGGGTTCCCCAACTTCTCAATCGCGCGATCAATCGTTATGTTGTTGTGAAACGCCAGTGAAACCGCCACATCGCGCGGATCACGGACGATGTACAGGGCCGACCAATCGGCCCCCCGTCCCAGCAGAGGCGTGCCATCAACGCCAACATCGCGCTTGTCATGAACCTTGATGCATTTGACTGTGCCGCATCGCCGGACAAAATCCTCCATGACACGGGCACGCAGAAGATTGGCTTCGTCGAGGGTGAGATAATCGGGATCAACGAAACTCTCCTCCTCCAGAAAATCCTTCATGATCGGATAAGGGCTGTTCAGATCGATCCGGTTGATGGCGATCGGCTCGGCGTCGCCGGAAAGATAATTGGCGATCAGAAAACGCAGCCATGTGTTCCCCGATTTCGGGTAGGACGCGAGCCAGACGATCCTGCCCCCGCAAGCCATCATGCCGCCGCGTCCAGCCGGGCCAGTACAGTGGCAACGGTGCCGTCCAGCAGGGCAAAATCCATGGCACGGTCGCACAGAAAGACCCGAACCCGACCAAGCAGGGCAGCGATCTGCCGGAACAGGTCGGCGTCGCGCCCCAGATGGCTGGCCGGCCGTGAGCGATAGACCTCGTTGCGCAGCAGCGCAGCGGCGTCGGCAGGCGCCAGTTCGATCAACCCCGACGAATTCGTTGTCTGCAATATGAAGATCGCGGCCAGTGGCGTTGGTTCCTGCCTGGCCATCCTTGGCGGATCAACGTGGAACTTCTGGATACTGGACCGCACGGCCGGTCCCAGACGGTCGGTCAGCGCAAGCTGCTCGACGGCGTCCATCCACAGCCGATGCTGACGCCCATCCGGCAGGATGGTCGGCGCCCCGTTTTGATCGAAATGGATGGCGGCGACATCGTCGCCGACGAAATCACAGCCCGCCCGGCACAATGCCGCCGCCAGAGTGGATTTCCCGGCACCGGTGACACCGCACAAGGCCACCCCCCGGCCCCGATAGGCGACGGTGGCGGCATGGAGAACCAATTGGCCGCGCTGATGAAGCAGGACACCAAAACCGGTGCCGAGCAGAAAGGGGGCCGCGTCGGTGGGTGTTGATGTCGCATGCAGATCGACGGTGATCTCGCTTCCCCGCGTGACGAGGAAGCGGGCAACCTGCGGAACCTCAAACAAAAAGGCCGTATCGTCCAGTTGCCACGTCGCCCCGGTACGGCTTGGCGTCGCCAGTTTCGCCGGCGTCACACCGCACCTGACGCGGACATCTATCGGTGACACACTCTCTGCCGCGATGGCCATTCCAGGAAGGGCAAAATCCGACGCAACGGATAAACCGCAGATTCGATAATGAAACAACGGCCGTCCCTGATTTTTTGAAACGTTGAAAAGCACTCACCAGACAGGCTGGCATCAGGAAGATGGGCCAGAGTTGGGGCTTGATTCATTCGGGCTGTTGGATTTGACCTGGGTAGCACTCTTAATGGTCTGATCTCTGATTTCAGGAGGTGACCATTTCTTTTTACAAGTTTTCGGGGTGTAATTCCGGGGATCGGGGATTTTATTCATGGTTTCTCTATTTTCTGTTGGCGTACATTTTGCGGAGCAGGTCTCTATCAATATCCAGAACGGGGCCAAAAGGCAAGAGTTGGCCTCCATCCATTTGGATACCTAAATCGGGAAAATTATTAATGAGAATTCGTCGCAACTGTGGGCGTTGGAGAACCCATACGATGCGATGTAAATTTGAATCCAGTTTCGTGCACTACTCGGGGGAACGAAAAGAAATTAGGAAATTTACTGCGTTCTGCGGGCGAAGGTGTCAGTTGATTGCTTAAGGTTCATGAAACCTTGCCCGGCCCGTTCCACCCAGCGCGTTTCAACGTGTCGATCAAGGTGCTGCGGGCAATGCCGAAGTTCCGGCACACGGCGGCTTTGCTGGCTCCTCCATTCAGGGCGCGTTCATACTGCGCCAACGCACCGAACAGGTGGAATAGCAGTTCCCCGTGCGGGGTGCTTGTGTCCATGCCCTCCGTCAAAGACCGGAATCGGATGCCCCCGTCGCGCAGTCCGGCGATGATGTCGAGCAGGTGAGGCAGCGACCGCCCAAGGCGATCCAGCTTCCATACAACCATCATGTCACCTGACTTCAGGAAAGATAGGCACCGCTTGAGGCCGGGCCGGTCATCGCGCGCGCCGGAGGCCTTTTCCTCGCAGAGGTGGCGGGGATCGACCCCGGTGGCGATCGGGGCGTCGCGCTGGAGCGCGGTTGTTTGTCGGCCGCCATCTGACGACACCCGCATATCGCCCACCAAGATGTGCGGAAACCCCTGTATTGGCTGCTTCCGCACATCGCATCATTCCGACATGGTTTTCGTGCAGTAATCGAAGGCAATACGATAGCCACCCACGCGCCCAGTCCACGCCGTCGGCAAACAAGTATCTTCCGACAGGGGCCAATTCGGCCTGCACTGCCATGGTCGTCTGGCATATGCCGAACCCCGTCACTCCACCACCGGCAACGACACTGTGCTGGCCGTCGCGCCGCCGTACCAGACGCTTTGAGTGGCTTTGCGGTAGTCGGTGGGTTTGGCGAACATGATGTTGTCGACAAAGGTCTGCGGGTTGCGGTCATAGAGGGGAAACAGGGAAGATTGAACCTGGACCATGATCCGGTGGCCCGGCAGGAACACATGGTCAACATCGGGCAGTGACCAGCGGTAATGCACCACCTCTCCCGGCTTCAGGGGTGAGGGCTGGGCGAAGCTCTTTACATAGCGGCCGCGGAAAATCTCGATCCCGATGGGCAGTTCAAAGCCGGCCATGCTGGGCTTGCCGCCCTGTTCAGGATGTTCGGGCACGTCGTTGGGATAGACATCGATCAGCTTCACCACCCAGTCGCTGTCGCTGCCCGTGGTGGCGGCGTAGAGGTCGACCCTGGGGGCGCCCATGATGTGGACGGGCTTTTCCAGGGGTGCCGTCTTCCACAGGGCGACATCGGGTCGGTCGGAGACAAAACGCTGATCATGCACCAGCCAGGGCTTCCACTGCGTGGCGTCGCCCATGTCGATGGGCCGCGGCAGGAAGGGGACGGGGTGGGCCGGGTCGCTGATGTAATCATCATGGCCGGCGGCTGACGGCCGGTCGAATCCCGCCGCGCCGTTGGCGGCCAGATAAAGCGGCCTGGCCGTGCCCATGGGCCAGCGGAGCGATTCCTGCCAGCGGTTGATGCCGGTCGTATAGGTCAGTACGGGCGGGGTGTGCGGGTCGGCGGCACCCTTCAGATGATGATCGAAGAAGGGCTTCAGATAACGCACGCGCCATTCCCGCGCCGTGTCGCCGGTGAAGCGCAGGGCGCCCAGATCATGGCCGGTATGGTTGGCCCCGGAATGGCGCCAGGGACCGATCACCAGGGTGACCATGTCGTTATTTGTGTCCTTGGGCTCCAGCGCGCGATAAACGGCGGGGGCGCCATAGCTGTCCTCCTGATCCCACTGACCCACCTCCAGCATGGTGGGAACGGTCAGGGGGTGGGCGGCCAGCCATTTATCGACGGCCTGCAAGGACCAGAATTCCGTATAGGCCGGGTTTTCCAGGAACTTGCGCACGCCGGGCACCCGCTCGATCCCGGCCATGCGCGCGAAATCGGCGGCCGACCCGGCCTCCAGATAGCGGGTATAATCATCGCCCTTGCCCAGCGCCAGTTCCCCGCCGCCATCGCCCTTGTTCGTACCCTGGCCCACGGCATAGTCCAGCGAGGGCAGGCGGAAGGCACCATTATGGAACCAGTCATCCCCCATCCAGCCATCGACCATGGGGCTTTGCGGCACGGCCGCCTTCAGCGCCGGATGGGGATTGATCTGTGCCATCAGGGTGGTGAAGCCAAGGTAGGAGGAGCCGATGATCCCCACCTTGCCATTGGTTTCCGGCACATTCTTGACCAGCCAGTCGATCGTGTCATAGGCGTCGGTCGACTCATCAATGCCGGTCTTGTTCAACGGGCCCACCAGGGGCCGGTTCATGATGTATTCCCCCTCCGACCGGTGCATGCCGCGGATATCCTGCAGGACGATGATGTAACCATCGTCGGCGAATTCCGTGTTCATCACCTCCACATTGTCGACCAGCCGTTGACTGGCCACGCGCCGGGCAGAATCGTGCGCGTCATAGGGGCTGCGCGACAGCAGGATGGGCGCGGACTTCACGCCCTTCTTCATCAGGATCACGGTGTAGAGCTTGGTGCCGTCCCGCATGGGCAGCATCACGTCGCGGCGCACGAAATCGGCCCAGGGCAGGATCTGCTCATACTGGGCGATGTCGGGCGTCATCGGCGTCACCGGCGCCGGGTTCTGCGCCAGCGCCGACGTGCCGAGAAGCAGCAGGGTTGCAAGCGGCAGGGCGGTGCGGGGGACAGACTTCACGGGGCGGGCTCCTGAAAGGAAGGCGGGGCGGGGGGCGGTTGTGGTACGCCATGCCCGTTTGCAGGGAAGACTATCGTATACGAAAAGGGGCGCAAACGCCAAAACCTTGGTGCTTGTGACCCTGGCCCCCTTCTCATCAAGGGGGGAGGCACTGTTGCGAGGTGTCAGAGTTTGTCTGATTAAGCCTGAAAAATTCATCAGGCCGGCCAAACGAGGCCGCCATCACTAGGCTCGTCGGATGGATTGATCCCCGGCCACAGTCTCAGCCAGTGATCCCGGTGGCGGGCGATATCCGGGTGGCTTCTTTCGCTGGCGACCAATGTCTTCTGGTGACGGTCTGTGAAACGTTTCATAAAATGACATGAGAACCGGCTCGCCGCAGGACATGCCCCGGATGCTGAGGCATCCAGGGCAGGGGATGAGGGTGAGGTGGCGCTACGTCAAGGGACCGTCCCCCAGCTTCCTGCGCCACCAGCGGCTCCGTGCAGCTAGGTCCCTGCGACGGCCCTCGACTGAGCTTACGTATCCATGCCCCTGTAAGGGGTAACCCGCGGCGGTCGCGGCGTGCTGGGCGGCACTCCATGGCTCGTCCGTCATGCGCACGGTACGGGGGTGGCGGGGTTCTTCAAACATGATCTTCTCGCGGTCACAAACGACCCAATTATATCGTGTTGCTATATTGCTTTGCGCTGAGAATACGGGAGAATACAGGTTTGTATTCTAATAGAATACGGTGCGTTCTCGATTTTTCAGTAACTTAGGACGCAGCGAAGCTGCATCAGGTGTGAGCAATCTCTCTCCACATGACCGATCCGCTCATGGTTTCACTCGTCCACCTTCGGCGTTCCCCGCCTCTCCGCCTGACTTAGGGGGCGGGGTCTGGGGCAGCCCGCGCCCCAGGGAAACGTGGCGGCCTCCGGGAGGGTGCCATTTGCGCCAACGCCCCCCATTCCCCGTCACCAGAACAGCGGAGCCGGATCCATTCATGATCTCTACTGCGCCGGTGGCCGGCAGATCAGGTCGCACAGCCAATAGGGGGCGCTGATATCCACATGGCACGGGGATCCAACCCGTCCGAACGCCGGTTGCCGCGAGCACGGACGGGCGGGCCTGGGGGTGGCCGCAGGCCGGGGCCCCAGGGTCGCCAACGTGAGCCGATCCTACTCGCCGATCCCGGCTTGCCCACGACGATGTCGTCAGCGCCGCAGGAGGGGGTACAGGGGAGGTGTCCTCGCCGATATTACCCGCCACACATCCAACCCCGTTTCGATGCTTTCTGTCACCACCACCTGACAGGTTCTCACCACCACCGGTCCACGGTCACGGCTCACTGGGGTGCCTGTCTGATCTGACAGCCAAACCGGTTGGTGCCTTCAGGCGCCTTTTTCAAAACTTTGCAACAGAGCCCCCGCGTGTGCGGCCAGCACATGAAGTTCCCCGCCTTGCCGCAAAGTGTATTGTTTTCTGTTTTAACATAATGCTATTGTCGATCCCGAAGGCAGCCACCGGGACAGGGGGCGCAAAACAAGATGGCGAAATTTACAAACAGGGGACTTCAGACATGAGGAAGATCGCTGCGGGCACAGCACTCTGTGCCACCATTCTTGGTCAATTCATGTATTTTAGTGTTGCAAACGCTCAGAGTGTGACCGGGACCGACAGCGGCGTCCTGCTGGAAGAGATCATTGTCACGGCCGACCGCAAGAACAGTTTCGGCGCCGATTATGTGCAGGCCGGTACCTTCCGGGGTGCCCGCATGATGGATACGCCGCTGACGGTCAATATCATGCCGCGCGATCTGCTGGACGCGCAGCAGGTGACCAGCATGGGCGACGCGGTGCGCAATACCGCCGGCGTGACCTATGCCCAGGTCAGCCCCGCCGTTTACGCCAACCTGGCCATCCGCGGCATCCCGGTTGAAAACCGCAGCAACTACCGCATGAACGGCTCTTTGCCGATCGTGAACCAGATCGACCTGCCCATGGAGGACAAGGAGCGCATGGAGGTACTGAAAGGTGTCGCCTCGCTCTATTACGGGTTCACGACACCAGCCGGTATCGTCAACCTGACCATGAAGCGCCCCACGGGCGACACGCTGAACGAGGTTACCCTGAGCGGCAATCAGTTCGGCGGCGTTGGCGTGCATGCCGACATGTCGCGCCGGTTCGGGGAAGAGGATCAGTTTGGCCTGCGCGTGAATGCGGTACAGGGCTGGCTGGAAACCGGGGTGGATGCGGTGGATGGTCACCGCACCGTGGGAGCCGTGGCCTTCGACTGGGACCCGGTGGAGACGGTGAAGGTCCGTCTTGATGCGGAATATATCGATAAGAAGATCACGGAGACGGCGACCATCACCCTGCCTGCGGCCGTCAATGGTGTCACCGTGCTGCCGCCCCTGTGGGATCCGAAGAAAAGCCTGTCGTCGGAATGGATGTATTCGGACGCCAACGAATTGAACCTGATGGCCCATGTCGAATGGCGCTTTGCCGACAATTGGTCGATAACGGCGCAGGCTGGCCGGTCCGATCTGTCGCGCGACCGGCATTACAATACGTTCCGCAACTACAACCTGACCACCGGGGCGGGAACGTTGCAGGTGTTGCTGTCCAACGGCAATGATTATGTGAACGAGAATTATCGCACCGAACTGGCCGGCGCGTTTGAGACGGGCCCGCTGACGCACCAATTGTCGGTGGGTGGCACCATCAACACCCGCACGGCGGAAACGCCCAGCAATCCGACCGTCAACTACGCCCAGAATTACTATAACCCGGTCCGCGTGGCCGAAACGCCGCTGCCGGCACGCGTGGTGCCCAACCCGTCCAAGATCACGGACCAGGGTGCTTATATTTTCGACCGTGTCTCCTATGATCGCTGGATCGATGTGCTGGTCGGCGCGCGCTATACCGACTATGAAAACAAGTCGCTGACGGGCACGCCCTACAACACGACCAAGACCTCCCCCTCCTATGGCGTCGTCGTGAAGCCGCAGGACTGGATCAGCCTCTATGCCACCTATATCGAAGGGCTGGAGGAAGGCGGGGTGGCCCCGCTGACCGCCGCAAACGGGGGTGAGGTGCTGCCGCCCGCCATGTCCAAGCAGAAGGAAGCCGGTATCAAGATCGAACCGCAGAAGGGCCTGATGGTCTCTCTGACCTATTTCGATATCGACCGCGCCTCCTCCTTCCTGAACAGCGCCAACCGCTATGTGCAGGACGGCCGCACCATCTTCAAGGGCTGGGAAGCCAGCGCCACAGGCGAGGTGACGGAGCGCCTGTCGGTCTTCGCCACGGCCATGTATCTGGATGCCGCCCAGGAAAAGGCCGCCAGCACGGCCGTGATCGGCAAGCGCCCGGAAAACACGGCGAAATACACGGCTTCGCTGTTCGCGGAATATAAGCCGGAGATGGTCGAAGGACTGGGCGTCTCCGCCGGTCTGTTCTATGTCGGCAACCGGGCCATCAACAATCAGAACACCGCCTTCATCGATGGCTACACGACCTTCAATGCCGGTGTCCGCTACAGCACGGAGATCGCGGACCATCCCGTCACCTACCGCCTGAATGGCGAAAACCTGACCGACAAGAAATACTGGGCGGCGACCGGTGCCAACCTGTTGAGCCCGTCCCTGCCCATGACGGTGAAGTTCGCGGTGACGACACGGTTCTGAATGGCATGACCGGCATAGTCTGCCGCGATGGGGCCGCCTTTGCGCGCACCATGGCGGCAGACTGTTTTATGGTTCATGCATCACGCATGTCATCGGGGGAGCCATGAGGCTGCTGGCATGGGCGCATCGCTGGCTGGGCCTGCCATTGTCGCTGATTCTGCTGGTGCAGGCGCTGACGGGCGCCATTGTGCTGTTCCGGCACGAAGCGAACGACCTTCTGCACCATGCGGCCCTGACCGCCGGTGGCGGTCCCCCCTTGCCATTGCAGACCCTGGTCAGCGGTATTCTGCGCGACCGGCCCGACGCCAAGCTGCTGCGAGTGGATTTTCCGTCCACCGCAGAGGGCACCTATATCCTGCGCCTGGATCGGGGTGGGACCGAATGGCGCCTGTCCGTCGATCCCGGCACGGGCCGGGTGAAGCGGGAAGCGACCGTCGCCGGCTGGCCCGTCGAATGGATCTTCGATCTGCATTACACGCTGCTGTTGGGCAAGGATGGACAGACCATTGCGGGGTTGAGCGGCCTTGGCCTGCTGATCCTGTCCATCACGGGGCCGATCCTGTGGTGGCGGGGGCGGCCACGCGGGCGGGGCCTGTTCGCGGTTGCCGTAACTGGCGGGCGGGTGCGGTTCCTGCGCGACCTGCACCGCCTGACCGGCATCCTGACGGCCCTGCCCCTGATGACCCTGTCCTTCACCGGTATCATGGTGGCCCTGAAAATCTGGACCTCTGTGCTGGTCGGCCTGATCGCCCCCGTGGCGGGAAAGCCCGCTCCGGTGGTTGCGGCACAGGCCGGTCAATCCCTGCTGCCCCTGGATCAGGTGGTGGCCGCTGCCAAGGCCGACAGGCCCGGTGCGCCCATCCGCAATATCCGCTTTCCCGGCGGCAGCGGCAGGGTAGTGCTGGTGTTCCTGGAGGATGAAGCCGCCGGCCGGCCGGATGCCACCTGGCAGGTCTGGGTCAGCGGCTATGACGCGGGCATCCTGGCCCGCTATAGCGAGGCGACGATGCCAACGGGCAGCCGCTTCATGGAATGGATGCTGCCCATCCATACGGGGGCTGTGGGCGGCCTGACCCTGCGCCTGTTCTGGCTTCTCTCCGCCCTTGGTCTTTCGGGCCTGCTGGTCACCGGTGCCTGGGGCTGGCTGGCGCGACGGAATGGATCGATACGACCCCTGCGCGTCGTCGCCGTTGAACGCCTGTCCGCCACTGTCGTGGGGATCAGCCTGCGCGCGCCCTTCGGCCGACCGGTGCGGGCCGAACCGGGGGCCCATATCGACCTGCACCTGCCCGGCGGCCTGATCCGACAATACAGCCTGACCAACGGACCGGGCGACCGGTCCGCCTATCATATTGCGGTACAGTTGGAAGCCGCCGGCCGGGGCGGTTCGCGCGCGGTGCATGCGCTGCGTGTCGGGGACCGGGTGCACGGGGGACAGCCGCGCAACAGCTTCCCGCTGGACCGGTCCGCACCGCACCATCTGTTGCTGGCCGCCGGCATCGGCATCACGCCGATCATCGCCATGGCCGATACGCTGGCCCAGGCCGGCGCGCCCTTCACCTTGCACTACGCCACGCGCGATGCTGCCGGTGCGCTGTTCCGGGACCGGCTGGCAAGGCTGGGGAACCGGGTTCACCTCTACCCGGCCGATGCCGTCCCCCGCCATCGCCTGGATATCCGCGCCGTCATGGCATCCGCCCCGCCCGGCACGCATGTGCAGGCCTGCGGCCCCGCCCGCTTCCTGGCCGATATTCGGCGCGCTGCGGCCGATCTGGGCTGGGACGATGCGCGGGTGCATCTGGAAGGGTTTACGGCCGCCGGTCCGGGGGCCGATGCACAGCCCTTCAGCGCCCGGTTGCCGGATGGTCGCATCATCCCCGTGCCCGCCGACCAGACCCTTGCCCAGGCCCTGACGGCTGCCGGCCTGCCTGTCCCCGTTTCCTGTGGGCAAGGCATCTGTGGCACCTGCACCCTGCCCCTGCGGTCCGGCCAGGTCCTGCACCAGGACCATTGCCTGTCCCCACAGGAACGGCAAACGCTGATCACCCCCTGCTGTTCCCGCGGGGTCGGTGAAATCGCGGTGGGATGAAAAAGGGGGCGGCGGGCCGGCCGGAGCATGCCCCCAATCCGCCAAGGGTCAAGCCTTCGGCGAATGGGTACTAGACTGTCTGGTTTATGCTGAAGCCTCACCCACCGTCACCCCGGCGAAGGCCGGGGTCCAGAATCACGGGCGCCTTGCTCTATGAACTTGGACCCCGGCCTTCGCTGGGGTGACGGTTGTGAGAGCCAGTCCGGGTCGATTTAAATCCGACAAACTCTGAGGGCCATAAATTACGGCCCCCCTTAATCCAGATCATATCGCGTATAGGAATGCGGGCCATAGGGCCGCGGGGCCACCCACATGCGCCGTTCCGTGACATCCATCAGGATGGTGGCGACGGTGGAGGAGGTGCGCCCGCCTGGGCCGAAGACGACGGAGCGGCAGACCGCGCGTGGCGCGCCCCAGCGGTCCTGGAACGCGGCCTTCAGCGTTTCCAGGGTGATGGACCCGGCGGCGGCGCGCAGATGTGCCTCCACCTGTCGGTCGCGGTACAGGCTGTCGGCATTGACCAGCAGGCTGCGGTCCTGCAGCTTGGCGCGGGCCGGCGCACTGACGAAATGGTTGGCATGGACCAGCAGCCCGCCATCGGGCGCGATCCAGAACGCCTCGTCCGGGGTTGTTTCCAGATCAATGGCATCGCCGTCGGCGTGACTGACCATCAGATTGTTGGAAAAGGCGCGCGGGCTTTGCAGCACGGTCAACAGCGCATCCGACAGATGCGTCTGCGACAGCACGGCACGGCGGATCAGGGGAATGGGCACGCCGTCGCGGCTGCCATCCTTTTCGCATTCCAGGAAATTGCCGGTGATGGCCACACCGGCGCTGTTCAGCCCGGCCCGCGCCATCATGCCGGCTTCCACAAAGGTCAGGATGCGCGGCCCCTTTTCCGGGATGATGCGCAGGACCACACCGCAATCGGCGCATTCATCGCGCCAGTCCCAGTTCTGCCCATGCAGCAAATGCCCGTCCGCCGTCACCGATGGCAGGGCGATGGCCCCGGTACAGCCATCGGGTTCCGACTTCGCCACCGCCGCCTTCGACAGACCATAGAGCAGTTCGGTGCGGGCATTGATGGCGACAATATCCTCCACCGGCTCTCCCACCCCCGCGGCGATGCCCCGCATTTCGGCCAGCTGCTCGGGGTGGGATTTTTCCAGCCGTTCCTGGATGCGCTGCGCCACGGCGCGGGCCTTTTCCCATTCCACGCCCTTGGCGTCGATGGCAGCGCGATAGATGGCAAGACAGACCGCAATCCGTTCACCCGCCTGCGCCCCATATTGACGGCCACGCTCCATCGCGGGGCCTTCCAGCGTGATCAGGGGAAAGGGGACGGTTTCTGCCTGTGGCGGCAAGGGTTCCATGGCGCATGCCCGACGGACGTGAAAGGATCGCATTGTATTATGATGAAGCACAGTGCAAGTCAACCGGCCAACGCCAATCAAATTGGATTTTATCACGACAAGATACTAGACTGGACCCAAGAACGAAAACCGGAAGCCCCGTATGACCCGCGCCAGCGACATTGACGATCAGGATGAACAGGAAACCGGTGGTCCATCAAAGCTGCAGGCCGATCTGGCCGGGCAGATTGTCGACCATATCCGCCGTCACCGCCTGCCCGTCGGCCACCATTTTACCGAATTGGGTCTGGTGGAGGAATTCAAGGTCTCCCGCACGCCGGTGCGCGCCGCCCTGCGCCATCTGGCCGATCTGGGCATCCTGGAAACACAGCCGCGCCGTGGCTTTTTCCTGAAATTGCCGTCGGATGCCATTGAATGGACGGGCGGCGGCGGTCGCGCGGATGAGCTGGAGGATCTGTATCTGGCCATCGCCGCCGACCGGATGAAGGGCAATGTGGATGGCGAGGTGTCGGAAGCCGACCTGATGCGCCGCTATGGCGTGCCGCGCGGCACCCTGATCCGGGCGTTGAACCGCATGGCACAGGACGGCATCGTCGAACGCAAGATGGGCCATGGCTGGCAGTTCATGCCCACGCTGAACAGCGACGCGGCGCACGACGAAAGCTACCGTTTCCGCCTGCTGGTGGAACCGGCGGGCCTGCTGGAACCGACCTTCACCCTGGACCGCGCCTGGGCGCGACAGGTGCGCGAGGCGCATGAAAAGGTGATGTCGGGAGAGATCACGCCCACCGCCATGGAGTTTTTCGACATCAATGCCGAATTCCATGATTTCGTGGCCGCCTGCTCCGGCAACCGCTTCATCCACCAGTCGGTGCAGAACCAGAACCGCCTGCGTCGCCTGCTCTCCTATAACTGGTCCTATGGGGAGGACCGGGTGGTGGATAGCTGCCGCGAACATCTGGAAATCCTGCACGCCCTGGAACGCGGGGATCAGGAATGGGCCGCCGCCCTGATGCGCCGCCACCTGACCGTCTCTTCCAAGGAGCGGCCGGAATTTGGCTGAGCCCCCTGACCCGCCCCACAAATCATATTGCATTTCATAAATACATAGTACAAAGTACCTCCAACGAACAAACCGGGGGTACAGGGCATGTCGCGCGGCTGGACAAGGGTGGCCTGGGCATTGGCAGCGCTGGCGGGAATGCCCCCGGCCGCGGCGGCCGGCGGCACCCTGACGGTCGCGCTGAACGCCGATATCCGTTCCACCGAACCGGGCGTGAACCGCGACACCAACAGCGACATGGTCCTGGCGCAGATCGTGGAAGGGCTGGTCGCGTCGCGCGCCGACCTGTCGGTGGCGCCCATGCTGGCCGACCGGGTGGACATGGCCGATGACGGCCGCACCTACATTTTCCATCTGCGCGATGGGGTGCGTTTCCATGACGGGCGGGTGCTGACGGCGGGCGATGTGCGCTGGTCCTGGGATCATTGGATGGACCCGGCCCGCAACTGGACCTGCCGCAGCTTTTATGACGGCACGGGCCGGGGGGTGAAGGTCCTGTCCGTGGACACGCCCGATGACCTGACGGTCCGCTTCACCCTGGACCGGCCCTCGGCTGTGTTCCTGGCCCAGATGGCCAGCACGCAATGCCCGCTTTCCATCCTGTCCCCGTCCAGTGTCGGGGCGGACGGGCATTGGATCGCCCCCATCGGCACCGGCCCGTTCCGGCTGGGCGAATGGCGGCGCGGGCAATATGTCATGCTGGACCGGTTCGATGGCTACAGCCAGCGCCGCGATGAAGCCAGCGGTCTGGCCGGCGCCAAGCGGGCCCTGGTCGATCAGGTGAAATTCCTGATCGTGCCGGATGTCACCACCGCGCAGTCGGCGCTGCTGTCGGGCGGGGTGGATATCATCCCGGCCCTGCCCGCCGCCGCCGGACAGGATCTGAAACGCTTCGCCAATGTGCGGGTTTATGAACAGGAACTGCTCAGCTGGACCGTCCTGCTGCTGCAAAGCGATGATCCCGTCCTGTCGGATGTGCGCATCCGCCGTGCCATTGCGCACGCCATCGACCGCGACGGCATCGCCATGGTGGCCACCAACGGTCTGGTGAAGCCCAACCCATCCGCCGTGCCGCGCGTCGCACCCCAGCATGGACCGGCGCATGATGAATGGCCCGCCTATGATCCGGCAAAGGCCCGCGCCCTGTTGAAAGAGGCGGGATATGCCGGGCAGCGCATCGTGGTGCAGACCAACCGGCGCTTTCCCAACATGTTCGACAATGCCGTACTGATCCATGCCTATCTGCGCGATGCCGGCTTCAATGCCGATCTGGCGGTGCTGGATTGGGCCAGCCAATTGTCGAACTATCAGAAGGGACGCTATCAGCTTTCCTCCTTCTCCTATTCCGCCCGCTTTGACCCGGCGCTGACCTATGACGCGCTGATCGGCGACCGGGCCAAACGCGCCACGGCGCAGTGGCACAGCGCAGTGGCGGCCACCCTGCTGGATCAGGCCAATCGCAGCGGTGATGAAGCCGACCGTCAGGCCGCCTTCGATGCCCTGCACAGGCTGATGGCGGCCGACGTGCCGATCATCGGGCTTTATAACGGCGTCGCCGTCGCGGCCACGCGCGCCAATGTCACCGGCTTTCACAACTGGGCCGCCAATCTGCCCGTCCTCTGGGGCGTCGCGAAGGAGGGGGAGTAACCGCCATGGGTGCCTATCTCCTGCGCCGCTGCCTGATGACGCTGCCCACCCTGCTGATCGTGGCGGTGATCGTCTTCCTGCTGATGCGGCTGGTCCCCGGTGATCCCGTGTCGGTGATGGTGGGCGACATGGCCGATCCGGCCACCATCGCCGCCATCACCCGGAATCTGGGCCTGGATCAGCCGCTGCCGGTGCAGTTCCTGCGCTGGCTGGGCCATATCCTGACCGGTGATTTCGGCACCTCCATCACGACGGGGGAGCCGGTGTTGCCCGCCATGCTGCACCGGCTGGGCGTGACGGCGCAGATCGTGCTGATTTCCATGGCGCTGGCCATGCTGATCGCGGTGCCCGCCGGCATGCTGGCCGCGTGGCGACAGAACAAGGCCACCGACATGGTGATCACGGGCCTGCTGGTCCTGTTCATTTCCGTCCCCAGCTTCTGGGTCGGCCTGCTGCTGATCCTGCTGTTCGGGGTGCAACTGGGCTGGCTGCCCACGGTCGGCTATGTCGCCATCAGCGATGATCCGGTGCAGGGGCTTTTGTACCTGATCCTGCCCTGCGCCTCGCTGGTGCTGGTGGAAATGGGGGTGGTGGCACGCATGATGCGGTCGGGCATGATCGATGTGCTGCGCCTGGACTATATCACCCACGCCCGGGCCAAGGGCCTGGCCGAAGGGCCGGTGCTCTGGCGTCACGCCTTTCCCAATGCCTTTGCCCCCACGCTGACCTTCATCGGCCTGCTGCTGGGCTCGCTGCTGGGCGGGGCAGTGGTGATCGAAACGGTCTTCACCCTGCCCGGCCTGGGCCGCTTCCTGGTCGACGCGATCGAGGCGCGGGATTACCCGGTGATCCAGGGATGCCTGCTGCTGGTGGCGCTGATCCGCATCCTGGTCAATCTGGCCGTCGATCTGGCCTATCCGCTGCTGGACCCGCGGGTGCAGCTATGAGGAATTCCGCCATGACCCGGTTCCTGTCGCGGCCCAATGCCGCCCTTGGGCTGATCTTTTTCTCCTTCATGCTGCTGGCCGCCGCCTGGGGCCTGACCGCCACCCCCTATGACCCGCTGCGCCCCGATGTCTGGGCGCGGTTGCAGGCACCATCGGCACAGCACTGGCTGGGCACCGACGGGTTTGGCCGCGATGTGTTCAGCCGCCTGCTGGTCGCCGCCGGGGTCAGTGCCGGGGTCAGCCTGGCCACCGTCGCCCTTTCCGTCACCCTGGGCACCGGGATCGGTGCCGTCGCGGGCTATCTGGGCGGGCGGGTCGATGATGGGGTGACGGTGCTGATGGATGCGCTGATGTCCTTTCCCGCCATCCTGCTGGCGCTCGGCATCCTGGCCGCCATCGGCCCGTCGCCCGGCGGTGTGGTCCTGGCCCTGGGGCTGGCCTATACCCCGTCGGTGGTGCGGGTGGTGCGCGGTTCCGTCCTGTCGCTGAAGGAACGGGAATTCATTGATGCGGCCCGCGTGCTGGGCCAGGGCACCTTGCGCACCCTGCTGACCCATGTCATCCCCAATTGCCTGACGCCGCTGACGGTGCTGGCCACCGCCATGTTCGGCAATGCGCTTTTGTCGGAAAGCGCGCTCAGTTTCCTGGGCGCCGGTGTGCCCCCGCCCGCCCCCACCTGGGGCGGCATGCTGGCGGAGGGGCGGCAGCATGTGCAGGCGGCCCCCTGGCTCTGCATCTTTCCGGGTCTGGCCATTTCCATGGCGCTGCTGGGCATCAACCTGTTGGGCGACGCGCTGCGTGATCTGCTCGACCCCCGCATGAACAAGCTGTGAAGGGGGGCCGCCATGACCACATCGCTTCTGTCCATTGAGGATCTGCGCATCGGTTTCGCCGGTTCCGAGCGGCTGGCCGTCAAGGGCATCGACCTTGCCATCGCGCCCGGCGAACGGCTGGGCGTGGTGGGGGAAAGCGGGTCGGGCAAGACCCTGCTGGCCCGTGCCATCCTGGGCCTGCTGCCACCGGGGGCGCAGCGTCGGGCCGGGCGCATCCTGTTCGACGGACAGGACCTGACCGCCCTGCCCCCCGCCGATCTGCGCCAGGTGCGCGGCCGGCGCATCGGCATGGTGTTTCAGGAGCCGATGGTGTCGCTGAACCCGGCCCTGACCATCGGGCGGCAACTGGGCGAGGGGCTGATCCTGCATGAAGGCCTGTCCGAAGCAGAGGTGCGCCGCCGGTCGGTGGAGATGCTGGACGCCTTTCGCATGGCCGATGCCGTGGGCTGTCTGGACAAATACCCGCATGAATTTTCCGGAGGCATGCGGCAGCGGATCATGATCGCATCCGCCCTGCTGCTGCGTCCCGCCCTGCTGATCGCCGATGAACCGACCACGGCGCTGGACGTGATCGTGCAGAAGCAGGTGCTGGACCTGACGCTGGCCGCCTGCCGCGACCTGGGTACGGCCCTGTTGCTGATCACCCATGATCTGGGCGTGGTGGCCGATTGCTGTGAACGGGTGCTGGTGATGCGCCATGGCGATCCGGTGACCCAAGGGCCGGTTGACCCCGTCCTGTTGCGCCCCCGCGATCCCTATACGCGCCAGTTGCTGCACAGCCTGCCCCGCCGCCCAACGGCCGCAACCACACCGCCCGCCCCTTCCCCCCCGCTTCTGTCCATCCGCGACCTGCGCGTGGCCTATCCAGTCCGCCGGCGCAGCCTGTTCCGCCCGCCACCCGCCCGGCCCGTGCTGCACGGGGTCGACCTGTCCCTGGCGCGGGGCGAGACCCTGGCCCTGGTGGGGGAAAGCGGATCGGGCAAGACCACGCTGGGCCGCGCCCTGCTGGGTCTGGCGCCCGTGGCCGGGGGCACGGTCACCCTGGACGGGCGCGATATCACCACCCTGTCGGCACCCGAACGCCGCGCCCTGGCCAGACGGGTGCAGATGGTGTTCCAGGACCCGTTCTCCTCCCTTGACCCGCGCTGGCGCATCGCCCGCATCGTGGGAGAGGGGGTGACCGGCGTCACGGCGACTGAACGCGCCAAGCGCGTGGCCGCTGCCCTGTCCGATGTCGGGCTGGGTGATGGTTTCGCCGACCGTTTTCCCCATGAACTGTCGGGCGGCCAGCGTCAGCGCGTGGCCATCGCGCGGGCCATCATCATGAAACCCGACCTGATCGTGGCCGATGAACCGGTCTCCGCCCTGGATGTCACAGTACAGGCTCAGGTTCTATCGCTGCTGAAGGATTTGCAGCGCCGCCACGGCTTTTCCTACCTGTTCATCTCCCACCATCTGGGGGTGGTGGAACAGGTGGCTGACCGGGTCATGGTGCTTTATCGCGGGCATGTGGTGGAGGAAGGGGCGCGCGACGACCTGTTCGACCGCCCGACCCATCCCTATACCCGCCATCTGATGGCGGCCGTGCCGGAAATCCTGCCCGATGGCGACGGCTTCCGCGCCGGCCATCGCCCCCTGCCCGCCCCCGTCGCCCTGCCCGGCCTGACCCCGGTGGAACAGGGTGGCGTTCTGACCCTTCTGCAAGGCGGGCACCGCGTGCGCTGCGCCGCCCCCTGATCCCCCCGGCCGTGCCGCGCTGTCGGCGCGCCCACAAATGTACTTTATGACGATAAAGATCGTTATGATCCGAGGTGTCGAATGTTTCCCAATCCGCAAGCCCTGTCCCAGGCCGCCCTTGACCATTATGTCCATTCCAACACCGATCTGGAACGGCACCGACAAACCGGATCGATGCTGATGGTGGAGGGCGACGGCGTGCGCGTGAAGGATGCGCAGGGGCGATCCTATATCGAAGGGGTCGCGGCGCTGTGGTGCGCGGGCCTGGGCTTCAACGAGCCGCGCCTGGCCGATGCGGCGGCACGGCAGATGCGGCGCCTGTCCTATTATCATAATTTCGCATCCAAGACCGCCGACGTCCCCGTGGCATTGGCGGAACGGCTGGCGGAACTGGCACCGGGCGATCTGAACCGGGTAATGTTCGCCACCTCCGGGTCAGAGGCCAACGACACGGCCGTGAAGCTGGCCTGGTATTATCACAACGCCCTGAGCCAGCCCGCCAAGAAGAAGATCATCGCGCGGCGTCAGGCCTATCACGGCGTCACGGTGGCCAGCGGCAGCATGACCCAGCTGGCGGCCATCAATGGCGGTTTCGACCTGCCCATCGACCGTTTCATCCATGCCGACTGCCCGCATTACTGGCGCTTCGCCGAAGCGGGGGAGAGCGAGGCCGATTATGCCTCAAGGCTGGCCGACAGCCTGGAACGGCTGATCCTGGCCGAAGGGCCGGAAACCATCGCCGCCATGATTGCCGAGCCCATGCTGGGCGTCGGCGGCGTGCTGTTCCCGCCCGAAACCTATTTCCCCAAGATCCAGGCGATTTTGCGCAAATACGACATCCTGCTGATCGTGGACGAGGTGATCTGTGGTTTCGGCCGGCTGGGCACCATGTTCGGCTCTGAGTATTTTGGCATCACGCCGGACATCATGACCCTGGGCAAGCAGCTCACATCCGCCGCCTTCCCCCTGTCCGCCCTGCTGATGACGGACCGGGTTTTCAATGTCATCGCGGCGGAGAGCGGCCGGCGCGGCACCTTCGGCCATGGCTATACCTATGCCGGCCATCCGGTGGGCGCCGCGGTAGCGATGGAGGTGCTGGACATCTATCAGGAACGCGACCTCCTTTCCCATGTCCGCCGCATGGGCAAGGTCCTGCATGAACGGCTAGCGGGCCTGCACAATCATCCCCTGGTGGGGGAAATCCGCGGGGATGGCCTGATCGCCGCCGTGCAACTGGTCGATGACAAGGCCACCCGCCGCTTCTTTGATCCCAAGCGCGGCGTCGGCAAGGGGCTTGCGGCGCACCTTCAGGAAAACGGCGTCATCCTGCGCGTCCTGTCCAATGACAGCATCGCCATCGCACCCCCCCTGATTATCGAAGAGGACGACCTGACGCTGCTGCTGGACCGGCTGGAGGCATCCCTGAACTGGACTGCCCGCAATCTGGGGAGGATGTGATGCAGGCCTATCGGCAGTTCATTGGCGGCGTATGGCGACAGGGTGCGGGGCCGGGAGAGACGGCGGTCCTGTCACCCGCCACCGGTGCCGTTGTGGGCCATATCACGCACGCGGGCCCCGCCGACCTGTCCGACGCCACGGCGGCGGCCGCGCGCGGTTTTGCACAATGGCGGCAGGTCTGCGCCCTGGACCGCAGCCGCGTCCTTCGCCGTGCTGCCGACGGCCTGCGGGCGCGGATTGATGAGATCGCAGGCATGATCGAACGCGAGCAAGGCAAGCCCCTGGCCGAGGCGCGGACGGAGGTGGCGGCCAGCGCCGATCTGATCGACTGGTTTGCCGAAGAAGGACGCCGCGCCTATGGCCGCGTGGTGCCCGGTCGCCGGCCCGACCAGCATCTGCAGGTCCGTCAGGTGCCCATCGGCCCCGTTGCCGCCTTCACGCCCTGGAACTTTCCCCTGTCCCAGGCGGTGCGCAAGATTGCCCCGGCCCTGGCCGCCGGCTGCTCCATCATTGTAAAGCCGTCGGAGGAGGCGCCGGGGGCCTGCATGATCCTGGCCGAATTGCTGATCGAGGCGGGGTTGCCCGGCGATGCCCTGTCGCTGCTTCTGGGGGACCCGGCCACGATTTCCCGCAGCTTGATCGCCGATCCGGTGATACGCAAAGTGTCCTTCACCGGGTCGGTGCCGGTGGGCAGGCATATTGCGGCCTTGGCCGGGGCTGCCATGAAGCCCTGCACCATGGAACTGGGCGGGCATGCGGCCGTCATCGTGGCCGCAGACGCCGACCCGGTCGCGGCCGCGCGCCTGTTGCTGCCCATGAAGTTCCGCAATGCGGGCCAGGCCTGCATCGCCCCGACCCGCCTTCTGGTGCATGACAGCCTGTATGATGCCTTTGTGACCGCCCTTCTGGAAGGGGTAACGACGCTGGCGCTGCCAGCATTGGCCAGCCCGCGCCGCGTCGCCGCCGTGGCTGCACTCGTCGACGATGCCGTCCAGCGCGGGGCCCGCCTGCTGGCGGGGGGCAGGCCGGCCGGCGGGTCCCATTATCCCGCAACCATCCTGGGCGATGTGCCGGGCGACGCTGCCATCCTGCGGGAGGAACCATTCGGACCCGTCGCAACGCTGCATCGTTTTGATACCGATACGGAAGCGTTGGCGATGGCCAATGCACTTCCTTTCGGTTTGGCAACGTACCTGTTCACCGATCATGCCCCCCGTCAGGCCCTTTTCGTCGACGGGGTGGAAAGCGGGATGCTGTCCATCAATGGGGCGCCCACCGCCCTGCCCGAAACCCCCTTTGGCGGCGTGAAGGATAGCGGTTTCGGCCGCGAGGGCGGGATGGAGGGCCTGGCCCCCTACATGGTGACCAGGCTGGTCAGTGTCCATCACCAATGGCGCCTGTCATAGGCGCCCGTCCCGACGCCGCACCATGCGCGGGGCCGCCGGCGTTCAGAACCCGGCTCTCAGGGTCAGCAGCAGACGGCGGTCGGGCCCCGGGGTCCCTACCCGCTGCTGGTAATGCCGGTCCAGGGCGTTCTGGGCGGTCACATCCAGGTCGATGCCCGCCAGCGGTGTCCACCCGGCGGACAGGTCCAGCAGCGGATAGGCGCCCAGCCGCACATCGCCCGTGGGAATGGCGCTGTCCAGCACCGAACCCGTCTGCCGCACGCCCCCGCGCAGGCGCCAGGGCCCGTCGGTCCAGGCCACCTCCCCCCCCGCCTGCCAGCGGGGCCGGTCGCGCACCGGGGCCCCGTCGCTGAAATGGCTGTCCGTATGCGTGGCAAAGGCGGTGACGCTCCACCCGTCGGCGGGGTGCAGGGTCAGCGACAGTTCGCCCCCCTGGCTGCGCAGGCTCTGCCGGTTGACCAGGCGCGGCGGCGGCCCAGGTTCAAAATCGACAAGGTCGCGGATACGCAGATGGAACAGCCGGAACGACGTCTCCCCCGGCAGGAAGCCCAGCCGGTGGGTCACGGCCGCATCCAGGCTGCGCGACCGTTCGGGCCGCAGTGCCGGATTGCCGACCAGCGGATTGCCCAGCGCGTAAAAGCTGGGAAGCTTGTACCCTTCGCCATAGTCAACGCTGATTATATTGTCCTGGTCGCGCCAGGAAAGGCCGCCGGACAGGCTTGTCTGCGTATGCCCGTCGGCGCGGTCCAGGCGCAGCCCGGCCTGTCCCCCCGCCCCCCTTTCCGGGTGATATCCCGCCTCGGCAAAGGCCGACCGCGTGGTGCGGTCCAGGTCAAAACGGCTGGGCAGCTGAAAGAAGCCGAAATCCAGGCTGCCATCGCTGCGCCCCTCCTCCCGCTCCAGCCCCAGGCCGGTCAACAGGCGCAGGCCGTTATCGGCGGCATAATGCAGCGCCGCCGTTCCGTTGCGACGGTCAAAGCGGTTGTCGGCGCGCATGGCCGGAAGGCCGTCGGGATTGGCGGGACCGCCGGCCACGGCCGGGGTTGCCGCATCCTCGCGCAGACGCAGGGCGGCGGCATCGACCGCCAGACTGAACGCCCCCGGCAGGGTGAAGCGCAGACGCGTGCCGCCGGCGGTGGTCGACCCCTCGCGCTGTTCCAGCTGCCGCCCCACAGCCCATTCGGCCCCGCCGCTGTCATCGGGGAAGGCCTGGGCATCATAGGTCAGGCGGCGCAGGCTGGCACTGGCCGTGCCGCCGTCCCAGTCGCTGTCAAAGCGCGCGATCCCCTGCCGCGCCTTCAGCCGGTTACCCGACGGGACTTTGCCCGACCTCAGGTCGCCCGCGGACAGGCTGGCCCGCACGGGGCCCAAGGGGCCGCGCAGCCCCGCTTCGATCTGGCGGTGGTTGCCGTCACCCAGGGTCAGGGTCAGGTCGCCGGCAGGAACGGTGTCACCCTTTCTGGTCTCGATGGCCACAACCCCGCCCAGCGCGTCGGCCCCCTGCACCGCCGACAGGGCACCACGCACCACCTCCACCCGGTCCACACCTTGCAGAAGCAGGGTACCGGCATCGGCCGACCCGCCGCGGCTGTTGGTCGGGTCATTCAGCTTGATGCCATCCACCAGCACGCCCGTATGGTTGGGATCGGTCCCCCGCAGATGGATGGACCCGACCGCACCCGGCCCGCCCCCTTCCTCCACAAACAATCCCGGCACCCGCGACAGCAGGGACGGCAGCGAAGCATCGCCCGGCCGTGGCGTCAGCACCGTTGTGCCCGGATCATCGGCGGGGCCAAGCCGTGACCTGGTCACGATGATGGCGGGTGTGTCGGGCGGCGGCTCTGCCGCCATGACGGGTCCGGCGGCCAGCAGGGCCAGGGCGGCGGCAGCAGGGAAACGGGCAATTGGCATCGGCACTGTCATTCCGGTGATTTGCGGATCAGGCGGGAAACAAACCAGGCCAGCGACGGCGGCAGCAGGGCCACCACGAACGCCGCCGGAAACAGCAAGGCATCGCCAAACCAGGGCGCGGTCAACGCACCAGCACCCGCATAAAGCAGGGCGACACCAAGGCTGGAGGCAAGGCAGGCGGGCATCAGGCGGGACAGGGGCACGCCGGCCATGCCCGCCACAATCACGGAAGCTTCCGCCAGGACCGGCACGGCGCGAAGTCCGGCCACCATCCAGGCGCCATGGCGCCCGACCAGCCGGAACAGGCGCTGCTGCTCCCCCACCGGCAGAATGCGGGGCAACAGCAGGGGACCGACGGTACGGCCCAGCCCATATCCGACCCCCGCACCCAGCATCATGCCCGCCGTCACGGCCAGGGTGCCGCCAAGCCAACCCAGCAGCGCACCGGCCGCGACGGAGACGATGCTGGACGGTATGGGAAGCAGGATGTCCGCCACCAGGGCGCCAATGACCATTGCAACCGTCAGCAGCATTCCATTGTCGCCATCCAGCCGGCCGCCAACCGCCGCCGATAACGGCGCTTCCAGCAGGGCGAACGGCACCAGGATCAGGGCCAGCAGACCGGTCAGCAGGACCAGCCATCCGGCCATGACACGGCCCATTCCCGCCTGCCCGCCGCGTGCCTGGACCTCCCCCATCGTCCCCCGCCAGTTCATTGAAAAAATGCCCAACCGACCCCTGAGAGGTCATAATACCGATAAGTTATTTTACTTTCAATTCCTTATGCGTTTCCGGGAGAGAGGCATATACATCAGATAAATTTTAGCGTGCAGACACCCCTGACCTGTGACAGATTGTTAGCCGGATGATTTTCTATCAAAAGGCCGTGGAGGGTATATGAGTTACCTGAGCCTGCCGCGCTTGACCTTCAGCGGCCTTTTTGAGGCCGATGTGAACACGGTCAACAATGATGTCCGCAACTACAGCAACCCCACCTTCGAACCGCGGTTCCAGGCGCCCTGGGTCAAGCATGCGGACGGCAAAACAACCTATAATGGCTGGTGGAACCCGGATGGCGGCAATACGTTCCGCCTGCTGGACTGCGCCATCACGGGGGCCGTGGGGCCGGCGGGCGAAGCGACAGCGGGCGACGCCGCCCTGTCCCTGCGCATCGCGACCCAAACGGCGCGCACCGCCGCGAAGCTGGTCGATCTGGACCCGCAGTTTCAGTTCGCGTCGGGCATCTGGGGCCTGCGCATCGAATTGACGGATGGCACCCGGCCTCTGATGGCCGGCACCATGCCCCCCGCCTGCTTCCGCGACCTCTATTTCGGGCGCCTGGTGGATAAGGCGACGGGCAAGGCGGTGGGTGGAAGCCCCGGCGCGTCGGCCCGCTTCACGGGTGTCCTGACGGATATTGTCTGGCATGATGATGCCGATGCCTCGCCCGTGCTGAAGGCCTTGAAGCAGGAAGCCGCCGCCAATGGCGGGCGGCTGTCCATCAGCCTCATGACCTATGGCTATTCCAAAAGCCGGGACATGACCGACTTCACCTATGGCCGGCTGCTGGGCACCATCGCCCCCTGGAAAGAGGGAGAGCCGGAGACATTTGCGCCGGGTCGGCGCTTCTCCCCTTCCATCGTCGATGCGGCCCAGGGTCCGCCGTCGGCATCGGCCTATAATATCGGCTACATGAACGCGGCCTTCACCCCTGGCAATGACCGTGTGTCCGTGGATTATGCCATCGGCCTGCCGCTCTGGCTGCTGGCCTCGGCCCAGCCCGATGTGGTGGACAGCCAGCCCATCATGCCGCAGGACCTGGGCGATATCCGGCTTGTGGTGCTGAACCGGGCCGACAGGGTTTTGCCTGATGGCAGCATCGCCACCCTGATTGATGAAGGCAACAAGCCCGGCGACGGTGACTATGTCACCATCGCCACCCTGTCCGGTTACAGCGACGTCACCTGGTTCACCGGAACGGGCGGCATCATCGACAGCCCCGTGCCGGAGGCTGCCAAGGCGTTGGTGGATGATCACCCGCTGGCCCTGCTGATACAGGTGGACGGCATCTGGACCGTCGCCATTCGCGAAAGCAATGGCGGACAATGGGCCCGTGCCGACAATTTCATTCAGCGGCTGGATGCGCCGGTCACAGGCTGGGCCAGCAGCACAGCCACGCTCTTTGCCATGCGTTATGGCGCGCCCTTCGCCGGGGCCAGCATCAAACTGTCCCTGGCCGCCCCCGACGATACCAGCGGCGGGGCCGGATCGGACGAGGTGAACCCGCCCCAGGCGCCCATTCCCACCATCAATGTCCCGGCCACTGCGCTGCGCATGGACGCTGCCGTCCAGGCCGACGACAAGGGTGTGGCGACCCTCACCTACTACGCCGCCGATCCGGGCAATCCGCGCGGCTATATCGATGGCCAGATTTACGAGATCAATTATGTGCTGGCCGGCGGCGGGCAATCGCCGCTGCCCATGTTCGAACAGGTGGCGGTCCATGTGCGTGACGGGTTCGACCCGCCCACGACACCCAGCTGGGACACCGACATCGCGCCGGTGCTGGTTCAGTATGGCAACCTGTATCCGATCATGAGCCGGGGGCTGTTCAGCTTCTCCAATTACGACACGGTGGTACAGCACGCCCGCCTGCTGCATCTGGCCTTCACCCGCCCGCCGGAGGACCCGAACTACATGCCGGCCACGCGCGACATGTCGGCGGGCAAACTGCGCATGATCGTCGACTGGCTGGGAACCTTCCTGAAGGACGCGCCAGGCGGCTACGGCGCGCTGCCGCCGGCCAAGGCGGCAGCGACCCTGGAACCGCCGGCGCCGGCCCCCGTGCTGGGCGATGTCGCCACCCGCCGGGGCAGCCCCGGTCTTCGCAAGGCCATCCGCAGCATGGGGCACGGATCACCCGTGCCACCGGGCGTGAAGGCGTGAGAGGGAGGAGCAGGCCATGTTGAAGATCGATCCGAAATATGTCGCCCAGATCCGCGCCGCCAAGGCTCCTGCCGATCTGCACCTGATGGTTCAGAACGCCATCGAGCTGGAACATGCGACCATCCCCACCTATCTCTGCGCCTATTTCACGCTGAAGCTGGGGACCAACCAGCCGATTGCACAGATCATCCGGTCCGTGCTGATCGAAGAGATGCTGCATATGAGCATCGCCTCCAACCTGCTGATCGCATTGGGCGGGCGGCCCGCCATCGACAATCCTGCCTTCATGCCGAAATATCCGGGGCCTTTGCCCATGGGCATCGGTGACGGGCTGATCGTGCCGCTGGCCAAATGTTCGATTGAGCTGGTGCGCGACGTGTTCATGAAGATTGAGGAACCGGCCGAACCGCTGGTGCTGAAATCATCTGTGGCAGAGGCGCCCAGCTATTCCACCATCGGTGAATTCTATCTGGCGATCGCCGACAAGATCCGGGAACTGGGGCCCATCGCCTTTGCCTGCCCGTCGGGGCCGCAGATGGTGGACAATAGCTGGTTTCCCGCCGATGAGCTGTTCCTGATCCATGATGTGGACAGCGCCTGTGCAGCCATCGACGTGATCGTCCAGCAGGGAGAGGGGACGACCACCAGCCCGGTGGATATGGAAGGCGACATCGCCCACTATTACCGCTTCGAACAGATCGTCAAGGGCAAGCGGCTGGTGGTCGATCCCGACGCCCCGCACGGCTATTCCTTCTCCGGCGCGCCGCTGACGCTGGACCTGCGCAATGTCTGGAACATGCAGGAAAACCCCGATCCCGACGCGCTGCCGGCCGGGTCGCGGGCACAGCATGTGTCGTTGCAGTTCGCCGCCGCCTATACCAGCCTGCTGCGCGCCCTGCACGCGACGTTCAACGGCACGCCCGATGCCGTCAATAGGGCCATGGGCATCATGTATGAGATGCGGCTGCTGGCACAGCAGGTGCTGGAAACCCCGTTGCCCGGTTCACCGGATCAGTCCACCGGCCTGCCCTTCCGTTATCAGCCCTCGATCTGACGTCGACCGCCCACGCGGGACGGCCTTCACATCCCGGGGCCATGCCCTGTTGCAACCTGCTTAATGTCCGGAGGGAACGTTCATGGCTGCCTATACCATTCCGGCCCGTGTCGCCGGGGCCTTGCTTCTGCTGTCGTCCGCAGTCCCGGCCCTGGCCGACACCGACAGCGGGCCCGTCAGCCCCGTCTATTCCACGCGCGGGGTCCATAATCCCGCCGCCTATGCCAATTGCGATCCGGCCGATTGTCTGGTGGGCCGGTCGGAGGGGGAACCCAGCGACCCGCTCTACCCCGTCTACTGGACGGCCAGCTGGGACATGTATGTGGTGACGGAGGGGTTTGAAAAGCACTCACCGCCCTATAACGGCGCCCCGCCGGCCGGCACCAAATACACCACGTCCAAGGGCTGGACCTATTATGACAGCACCTGGAAGGGCGGGACCGGCACCGGCGCCATGATGGAATATTACGAGAAGAAATGCCTGCCGATCTTCCCGATCGACAACAGCTTCTCCTGCGCCTTTGTCTCCATGGGCGACCGGGCTTTCTTCGTCACCTATGACGACCGTCCGTCCTGGATGCCCAAGGTCTGCCTCTTCTCGCCGCTGAACCACCCGCCGCGGCGCAACTTCATCCAGCACCTGCCCTACGCCAAGGTGGACAGCAACAATATGCCCGGCAAGTTGCAGGGATATTCGGTGTGGCTCAGCCAGAAGACCGGGTCCGTGACACAGGTGGGCGTGGCGCCCGACCGCACGGCGCAGGGCGACATCATGTTCGGCTATGCCTTCTATTCTGCCTATACGCCGGACGCCACGGACAAGAACGCAGCGCCCTATCGCCACCCGCAGAGTTTCTATTTCTCCGGCTTCCCCGGCATTCCCAACCCGCCGCCCGGCGTTCCGGCCTATCCGTTCGCCCCGATCGTCAGCCAGCATTACACCAGCTTCTCCATGGAAAAGCCGGACCCGGCCAAAACCTGGAACCAGGTGGCCGACGCCATGGTGAACAACCCACCACCCTGTCAGCTGTTCAACCCGCCGCAGGATAACAAGAGCCTGAGCGCCACACCGGCCGACGGCACTTCCCGCAAGCAGGGCAAGCAGCAGGGCCAGCCCCTTCCCGGCACCTGGGGCAATATCCCCAATTGACCTTGCATCGGACCGGCAGGGATCCAGCCGGTCCGACTCCTGGCACTATCAGCCGGGGCAGCACATTGTGGAATTATACCAGCCTTCGCCGGAGTGACGGCGAGGATTCATCAAGACATTGATAATAAATAAAAACTTCTCTGACGGACTCCAAGCGATGCCCGGCCAGCCCCAATAGCACACGGACAACTTTTCATCCGCGGGCGACGCAACCAGCGAACCCGGCTGCGCCGTCTGGGGATCATTCAGAACGAGGCCGGATAAGGCCCCTCCCCTGCCCTAGGCGTGCAACAACTGGTCAATGGCTTTGCGAAGCTCCTGCAACCGGCGGCGTTCATCATCTGCCAAAGGGGCATTCGCCTTGACCAACACTTTCAGGCCCCCTTCAAGCTGGGTCATGGCCCGCTGCAAGGGGGTGACCTTTTTCGGTGACGGGGGCGTCGCTGCCCCTGCCCCCTGCCCTTCCGACTTTTGCGCCCGCGCTTCGCGGAGCAGCTTGACCGACGCGCCTTGGCGCAGCATCGCCAGCAACCGCTCCCGCTCAGCGCCTTCATCGGCCAAGGCCAGTTCAACCATGGCGTTGCGGGAAAGGTGCAACGTTGCACATTCGGCCAGGACCGCATCGGGCAATGTCAGAAGTTTCAGCACGCGGTTGATCTGCGTCCGGCTCCAGCCCAGGGCACCGGCGGCCGCCTCCTGCGTATAGGCGTGGCTCTCCATCAGGGCCTGGATCCCCCTCGCCTCCTCCAGCGGCGTCAGGTCGACGCGCTGCAGGTTCTCCACCAGGGCGATTTCCTCGGCATTGCCGCTGGTGACGATGGCATGGAGTGTCGGCCGATTCAGCAGACCGATCGCGCGCCAGCGCCGTTCTCCGGCAACAATCTCATAGGCGCCGCGTGCATCCACCATGGGGCGAACCAGGATCGGCTGCAACAGTCCCTGACGTTCTATGCTCTCCGCCAGCTGACGCAGCGCATCTTCATCGAAATGTCGGCGCGGTTGGTCGGCACGGGGTTGGACGCGCGACCACTCCACCTCGATCAGGCGGGGAAATTCACGGGAAATCAGCGAGCCATCGCCGCGCGCCGCAACATCATCCATGGCCCGGCCAAACGCCGACTTACCCTTCTGCAGCTTCACCAGCAATCTCCTTGGCCAGATGGAAATAGGCCTGCACCGGGTGATCGGCGGGCAGGGCCTCTACCGCGATGACATTGTTATAGGCCGCCTGGTTGATGCCCGTGCTCATCCGGATGGGCTCGAACACGCGCCCCAGATCGCTGTCACCGGTGAAGCGGGTGCGCAGATCGGACAGAACCTCGCGGTCAACGGTCTGACGCTCGGCAAACATGGTCGGCAACACACCAAGCACCGTCAATTCATGGTTGGTGAAGCGGCGGACACGGCCAATGGTCTTCAACAGTAACGGGATGCCCAGCAGATCCACCGGCCGTGTGGCCACAGGGATCAGCACATGGTCGGCCGCGTTCAGCGCATTGATGGTCATGGACCCCAGATTGGGCGGTGTATCGATCAGGATGAAATCATAATCGCCCAACAGCTCCGCCAACGCCGCCTTCAGCCGCGTTTCCCGGCCGACCAGACCAGCAGCACTGTCGAATTCCGCCAGCGCCAGGCCGGAGGGCAAAACATCGAAATTACGCAGCCGGATCAGCGTGTCGCGCACGGGCCGGTCGTCGACCAGCACGGCATGGAGCGTGGCGGATCGATCTTCCAGTTCAATGATGTCACAACCCACCATCGCCGTGGCGCTGGCCTGCGGATCGGCATCGACCAGCAGCACACGAAAGCCCAGCCGCGCAAAGCTGGCGGCCAGATTGACGGCCGTGGCGGATTTGCCCACGCCACCTTTCTGGTTGGAACACGCGATGATCCGGGCCCGCCCGGGTTGCCCGCCGCCGCCGATCAGGCGCAGCACGGCATCGGGTATCGGCTCCTTGCCGCTTTCCCAACGGCTGATCCGCGCCTTGTCATAGGATCGCCCCAGCGCGTCATTCAGGTGCCGGGCGCAGCCTTCCTGCGTCAGTCCCTTGCGCTTGCGGAACGCCTTCAATGCATCGCCCGCCATTCCCCAACCCTTTATCGGCATTAACATGCGCACAGTGGGACAGGGCAGGGGGCTTGTCAATAAAGTTGACGGTGCCATGTCAACCTGATTGGTCCCGAAGACGGGCAGGGGAGGGGGGTGTGCAACGTTGCACATCGCCGGCGGGTCATTCGGGCACGGCCCTTGTGGGCCATTGCCCCTGACCATCAGGGTGCTTTCGGTATGGCTGCTTCCAACAGCCTCAACCGTGCAGGAAGACTGCCCACGATACTGTCGTGGACCTGTTCCACGAAGTCCGGGGGCATGAGTGCGAGGGTCTTTCCGGGCGCCGCCGCGGCGTCCTCCAGGATCTCGCCAATGGCCTTTCTTATCAGCGTGGGGCCAAGGCCGGCCGATCTGGCCGACTGGACGAAATGCCGCCCCGCCACCTCTTCGATACGGTAGTGGTTGTTGTCCCCGACCGCCATGGCCAGCTTATACTTGTTCTTCGGAATTTGCTGTCTATCGTACGCGGGCTGTGCGGACAGCACGTCGTAAAACGGTGTCAAGCTGTAGCGGCCTTCCGGTTTCAGGAAGATGCTGAAATTCTTTGCATGTCCGTCGGTGGCTCCGATCAGCCAGAACAGGATCTGGCTTTTGAAAAAATCCACCTGGTCCTGCTGGGGCTGGTCAGACCCGCGCAGAAGGGTCAGAATGTCGGCCATGCTGGGGCCGCCATGGCTTTGGTATTTCCGTGCCGACGGAACGCCCAACGCCTGGCAGCAATCCTCCTGTGGAAGGCGCAGCAACTGCCGTCCATCGCGCCAGCGACGATCAAACCGTTCCACGACCAGCACCCGCCGCTGCCCGAATGTTCTGATCTCCGTCCGGGCGACCTTCAGGCCGAATGCCTCCAGTAACTTTAGGCAGTAATGTTCGTTATCGACGCTTGCCGCCATGTCGATACGGCCGAACGCGGTCGGTATCTCCCCCAGTTGCGGTTTAAGCAGATGGGTGGTCGGCGTTGTCCCGGTCGGGCGCATCCATTGCTCCGCCTGCCACAGAAGGGCGGTCTTCTCCTGCGCGCCGGCGATCGAGATGCGGAATTCCTGTTCTCTGTTCAAACCCAGGGGGGAAGATTCAAGGCCGGCAAGAATGGCTTCGATCGCCGCATCGCTGACGGGCTCTCCGGTCAGGGAGAGTTCCTTGTCCAGGGGAAGGTCGTCCGGCAGGAACTGCATCGCGCCCACACATTCGCGTCCGATGGCCTCTAGCAGACTGAAATAATCCGTCCCTTTCGCGCCCATCCGCTCTGCCACGCGCCTGCGCACGGATGGATTGTCCGGCAGAAGGTTGTCGAAGACAGCAACCACCGCATCACCGCTATAGGCGCTTTCGCGAAGGGGCAGGGACAGGGAGATGGGAAAGGCCGGCTGCCAGTCGAGCCAATCCTGATCGTAGAGGAAACTGATCGCACCGTTCGCCTCCTTATGCAGGCGACCGACAAGGCGATTATTGATCAGGATATTGAGCCGCGTATGGGCCTTCCGCCGTCCCATCAGAAGATATCCTCGATATCCTGGCCCGATGTCTTGGCGCGGGTATCGACAACCAGCTCCAGATCAAGCGCCGCAAACAGCGCATAGATTGAAGAGAGCTTTGTGCCATCATGGCCCGTCTCAATCTTTGAAATCATCTCCTGTCGCAGCCCCGACAGGTTCGCCAGGTCAGTCTGCGTCAGACCCAGCTGTTTACGGGTCCGCTGGATGATGGTTCCCAACTGCCGGGATGAACGCACGATATGGGGCATGCCGTTTCCTTCTCATCCCAGCATGCTATAAATCGCATAAAGTCACAATATGCTGGATATCGAATAAAATGAAGATATGGGGTAATGCGCATAAAACGACCATAGGCGCTAAACCGCCAAGGCTGTCTCCGGGGGCATCCGCCCTTCATCGGACTGACGTTGAAAAAGTCCGGTGAACCGATCCCGGCACCTGATTTGCGTCAGGCCACTCGAAGGCGCGGCAGGGCAGGGGGCTTTACCGGACTTTTTCAACGGCCCGATTTTCTCGACAGTAAGAGTCAGACCTGCAGCTTTTCCTCTGCCACCACCGTGTCGGCAATGGCGGGTACCCATTTTTTCAGATTGCTGGGCGCCGTCGCGGCGGCCGGCAGGGTGACGCCCAACTCAGCGGCCCGCGCGGCCCAGGCCTTGCGCGTGGCGAAATCAGCCGCCTCCAGCCAGCGTAAGGCGGCGATGACACCTCGCTGTTTGTATCGGCGCGCTTCCGCAGCAGCGGCCATTTTCTCCGCTGATTCTCCTTGGCGCTGGACCTTGGGCTTGGCTGCCGTTTTCACGGCGCGTTCAAGTTCCCCGACATCCTTGGTGCGCACGCGGAAAACCAAGCCGACAACCCGGCCGCCATTGCCGCCACGGCCTTGCCTGACTTCATCCATCTCGACGCTGAATTCGGCGAGTTCGTTGATTTCCTGGATCGCGGGGTCGAGGGCCTTCTTCCGTAAATCCTTGAAATCCTTAAGTTTATCTCGGCAGCCCAGAACGTCGCGCACCTCGTCGATCTTGGCACTCCAGTAAGGCTCGGTGGCCTTGCGATCGGCATAGCGTTTCAGGATTTCGTAGAGCGTCAGCGCATATTTGCTGGTGAACTGATAGATCACCGACAAGGACAGGGCCGAGTAGAGGGCAGGTTCCACTAGGCGCTGGGCAACCTCTTCTGGAAACTCAAAGGTCAGTTCACCCGTCACCTCATTGATGGTAACCCGTCCCAGCAGGTGGTCCGAAACCCAGGTGCGCCCGTCGGAGTTCAACACATCGTACTGAACCAGGACCTTCTGCAACCGCGTCAAACTCTCCTTCAGCCAGAAATTCGTATCCCCATGCGAGGCGGCGTCGCGGGCTTCTGCTGCGAACCGCCGGATGTCGGACAGATAGGTGTTATGGCGGGCCGACTTACCCATGTTGGGGGCAGCAATAGCCAGCAGATGATTGAACAGCTTGCGATCGGACAGCCGCAGATCTTCGTTGCCGGTCGCCCGTACTTCGACCAAAGCGGTGGCCTTGATCAAGGTCCCGCTCAATTTCTTGCGGCGTGCTGGCTGTGTTGCCACAATGGATAGTGATGGTTCCGACACGAAACCTGCTCCTGCTCCCAGTCCACGCAGTTAGTCATAACCCGGACCAGAAGCCAAGAATTGAGTCCGTTGAAAATGTCCGAAGAAGACCTTCTTTGCCTTTGAATCCTTAATTCCTTAAATTCCTAGGCCTGAATATGTGATGATTTCCAATCACTTACACGTCATACCCGGACAAATTCAACGCTTCTGCGGACGTTCACAACGTTCCAATGGGAGGTTCTCAACGCCCCTCGGCAACGAACCCGGACATTCTCAACGGTGTCATTAGATATCAGGCCTTTATGGCGTTTCACCGGACCTTTTCAACGCTACGGCTGAAGCCATGTTTACCGGACATCCCCAACGGGGGCCCCGGATGGCAGACGAATCAGGCGGTTGTGATTCGCTCTTCCCGGACTTTTTCAACGGCCCCCGGACATTTCAATGCCTGTCCCCACGGCCGTTGCAGATATTCATCGGACATTCCCAACGGGGACCGAAAGGTTTCACCGGACCTTTTCTACGGCGTTGGAGGGTGAAGCGCTACGTCGGCGGTGCAGGGGATGTGATCGCATTGGCTGTTTCAATCCACGCCCCCGTGGAGGGGGCGATGGATATCCGTACTGGATTCCCGGTATCCCCCGGATGTATCATCATCGATGATCCAGGAGGGAGGGGATGAGTATGCGCGGTACTGTTGCCAAGTGGGGAAACTGCCTCACTATACGGCTCCCCAGCCCGCTCGCGAAAGAGCTGGATTTTCGCGCCGGCTCACCGATCGATATGGAAATCGTGGATAACGAGCTGGTGATTAAGCGCGCGAAGCCCCGGTACACGCTCGAAGAACTGGTGGCTGGGATGACGGCGGAAAATATGCCGGACGAAACCTTTGACGTCAGACCCGTTGGCGCCGAGGTGGCTGAATGGGACCCCAAGTGAAGACCACCGTTGATCGGGGTGACCTGATCTGGATCGACTTCGACCCCCAAGCGGGAAGCGAGCAGGCTGGTCGGCGTCCGGCGCTGGTGATCTCCCCGCGGGCGTATAATGCCAGGAGCCGCGTCATCATTGTCTGCCCGATAACCAGCAAGGTGAAGGGCTTTCCCTTCGAGGTCGTGTTGCCGGCCGGGGTCGCCGTCAAGGGAGCGGTGCTGGCGGACCACATCAAGAGCATGGATCATACTGTGCGCAATCTGTCGCTGATCGGCAGGGCCCCGCAGGGCGTTGTCGACGAAGTGCTGGCGCGGATAGCGCCGTTGGTGGGTTGTAAGGCAGGCTAACATCGTTGTCGAATGCTCGACAAAGTGGCCTCCAGCGGACACTTCGCAGCTCAACCCCGTCGGGTCCGCCCCCATGAGCGGCGAGTTCCGCACATAGGCATAGCGGTTCAACCCATCCTTGATGCCTATGGGATCGAGTTGCATCCACCTCCCATCTTGCGGATCGTACGCCCGGTTGGGCGTGTGGTACAGGCCCGTTTCCGCATCAAACCGCATCCCGGCATAGCGGAAAGCCGGCCCCACCTGCGCGCTGTTGCCGTAGGCGTCAAAGGTGTAGGCCCCGCCCCGCCTGCCGTCCGGGCGCAGCCAGCCGATGACGCTGCCCTGCCGGTTGGGCAAGCGATTTTCGCGCAAACATGGCCGGTGCTGACGGACGTCGGCCACGGCCATGAGGTTGCATGCCTGCGGGCAGGGCGGATTTGATGGGGCTGTACGATCAGGACTTTGCCAGGGCCTGACCGATCAGTGTGGTGAACCGGTCCATGCGGCAGAAATCACCCGTATCGGCACAGCCGGGAATGGGCAGGATTTCCTTAAAGGGTGGCTGGCCCATGGACAGGGGGGCCAGATGGCGGATTTGATCCGGTGTCTGCGCCACATAGGCCAGACGCACCCATAGGGCACCGGCAGGATCACGCCAGCGCTCAAAACGCAGGCCCCCGCCGATGGGCGGGTCATCCTTGCCATAGCCATCCACCTGGAAATGGACATCCAGCAGGCTGGACAAGGCGGCGATATTATTGTCATGCCCAACCAGCAGGGTCAGTGCCGGTGCCTTGTTCGCCGACAGGGCGTCCAGTATGCGTGGCGCCATCTTGAACGCAGTGTGGCGGGCCATGTAATGCGGTCTGGCATAAACCTCGAACAGCAGGGCATGCAGGCGGGAAATCCGCGCCAGTTCGCTGCCGTCCAGCCGACCCCAGGCGACATCCTTCATCGGCATGCCTTCCAGATATTGCAGCAGGAAGACCTGCGCCGTGCCCGAGGTGATGTAGATCGGCCCCAACAGGTCAATCCCCTTGCCGTCCGCCGACAGCGACAGCGTCGCCTTGGCATTGGCAATGTCACAGGCTGGGCTGCGGCGGTCGCAGCCCAGCGCCTTTTCCATCAGCGCGATTTCCGCCTTGTAGGGGGCGGTGATGTTTTGCGGGTCGCCTTTCTCTGCCCTGACAGCGGCAATGGCGTCTTCCGGTTTGAAGCCGGTCATGTCATTGGGCGGGCTGAACAGCGGGTCACGGGTGCCGGGTTCCAGATGGGAAACCGTGACGGCGCAGCCGGGGGCCAGGCCTTCTGCCAATGCGTGGCCGGTGCTGATCGTGCGGGCCGCACTGTTGGTCCAGATATCAATCATCCCCGCTGCCGGGCAGCCGCTGGCGGGCAGGATCTGGCCTGCGGCGGCCCAGTCCCGCAGATAGGTTCCCAGCAGGCGGGTCGCGGCAACACCGTGCGCCGTCAGCAGGCTGGGCTGCTCCGTCCAGACGGGCAGGGGAAGCTCGTTCAGCCCGGTGATGGCGGCCTCCGTCTCCAGCGGCGTGCGCAGCCCGTGGCGCAGCAACAGCACCGACCGTTCCAGTTTCCATCCCGGACCCGGCACGGGGTCGGTGGCGGCCATGGCGGGGGTGACAAGAAGGACGGCCAGCACAGCCGCGATAACGCGTTTCAAGACGTGATATCCTTGTTGTTGGACAAAGGCGGGGGTTAAAATTCCAGGCGCAGCACCATCTGGGCGCTGCGTCCGCTGGCAATGGTTTCCGGTACGGTATCCGTGTGCCGCCCGATGGTGGCGCGATAGCCGAGGTCGTTCAGCAGATTGCGGATGGAGAGTTCCAGGGTGACACCGGGCGACACCTGCCAATCGCCCTGAAGGTCCAGCCGCTGCGATGGACGGACCCAAGTATCCAGCGCGCTGTCATTCATGCGGATGCCGCTGCCAGAAAGGCCGTGCAGCCCGTATCTCTGGATATAGGCATCTGACCAGCGGTAACTGACGGACAGTGACCAATCATCCGCCACATAGCGCAGGCGGCTGTTGACCTGCCAATCGGGCGCATGTTGCAGGCGCTCCACCGGGGCCAGTTCAGGAATGTTCAGCCGAACCCGGCCGCGCTGGCTGTTCACACTGGTTTCCAGCGTGAAGGCGGAAAACGGTTCGGGCAGGAAGTCCAAATCCTGCGCCACCGCCAATTCCGCGCCCCATAGCCGGGCGCCGCCACCGTTGAAGGGCTTGCGAAGTCGAACGTCGGCGTCACTGCCCTCTGCGATGCCGTTGTAGCTGGCGCCGGCATCGTAGAGATAGTGGCGCAAATGCTTGTGATAGAGTGACAGCTCGGCATGGCCGCCGGGCCAGCGCCATTCCCCGCCCAGATCGACATTCAGTGCAGGCACCGCCTTCAGGCCCGGATTGCCCTGAATGATGGTCAAGGTGCCATTGGCATCGCGGCTGGCGGTGGCGCTGCCGGACAGCTGGTAAAGCGCCGGGCGCACCTGCGCGGTCCACAGGGCCAGCCGGTAACGCTGTGCCTCGTCGGGTGTATAATTCATCAGCAGGCGCGGCAGCCAGGCGGTATAGCGGCTTTCACCCCGGTTCCAGCCATAGGGAACGCCGCCATCCGGTACACCCTGATTGCCGGAGAGCCAGTAGCGCGTGCTGATCTCCGCCCGTTCCACCCGAAGGCCGGGCAGGATCTGCAAGGGTCCGTGCCGCAGATCGGCCTGCAGATAGGCGGCGGTGACCTTCTCCTGCCCATCCATGCTGTTGCCGTTATAGTCGTCGGGCGTCCAGACAAAATCGCTGGCGTTGGCGCGGAAACGGGCCAGCAACCGGTCCCGATTGATAAGCGGCACCTGAAAATCGTACAGCCCCTTCGCCACCGTCACCCACGACCCATCAGACAGGCCGAGGGCCGCCAGATCGCCCAGCCGGGTCCCCGCCGGCAGGGCAGCGGCACCGCCGCTATTCTGTGGCCGCTGATTGCGGCGGGTGACCCGATTGTCGCTGTACACCAGCTTGACACCGGCCTGCAGCGTCGCATTGCCCGTGCCGGCCTCCAGGTCCAGTCCGCCGCCATCCTTGGTTTGCCGACTGGTCAGATGTGTATATTCCCCCAGGTTGGAGGCAGGGACTGTCCCGGCGCTGGCCAGTAAAGCCATCATCTTCGGCCCCAGCAGCGGCAGCGGGTAACCGCCCTGATCGACCAGCAACAGCCCTTCATTCACTGTGGTGGCGCGATTGTTCCAGAACGACACCTCGATATGGCGCGGCTTGTCGTTGCGGCCCCAGCCATGGAACAGATAGGGGCGCAGGGTGACGGCACCGGCCCTGATCTCGCCCCCGCCATGCAGGGTCAGCAGTTCCGCCGCGTCGGGGTTGGTCTGGAACCAGTAATGCAACTGGTTCTTCACGCTCTGCGTCCGGTAAAGCCCGTTGCCGATGGGGATACGGGTGATAAAGCTGGCGTCCCGTCCCCCCTGGAAGCCCACTTGATAGACATCCTGTTCGGTATCCGCGCGGTTCCAGGTGGCGCGCAGAAACGCGCTGTAGGGTGCATCGGGTCGCCAGTCCAGGGCCGCCGAAGCACCGCCGCGCCTGGTGCGCCCGCGCACGAACTGCGCGTTCAGGGAGGTTGCCAGCAGGTTTCGGCCCGCATCCATGCCGACCGGATTATTGCCGGCCGCATCGGTGATGGCATAGTCGAACTGACCGGCTTGATAGGTCTGCTGTCGGCTGGCGAAGGGGCGGCTGTCGGCATGCGCCCGCAGCATCAGCCCGATGGCATTGTCCTGCCCGAACAGCCGCGACCATTCCACCTCCCCACCGCCGCCGACCCCCGACAGGCGATAGTCCCCTGTCCGTGTTGTCCAGCCGCCGCGCAGGCTGATGCGGGTGCGTTCCGTTCCCCGGTCGAAGGCGCTGGCGCTGCGAAAATCAATGATGCCGCCAATCGCATCGCCATCCTTGTCCGCCGTCAGGGCGGTTTCCAGATGCACGGCGTCGGGGCCGAACGGGGGCAGCAGGCTCACCTGCACATCCCGGCTATAGGGTAGACTCTGCGCGATATTGACACCGTCCATCAGCAACTGGCTGTAGGCGCCACCCAGACCGCGGATGGCAACCGACTGGCCCTCCGCCCGCGCGGCGCGGTCGATCCCGCCCAGATCCCCCTGCAGCGATGTCATCATCACATTGACACCGGGCAGCCGGCCCAGCAGTTCGGCCATGTTGCGGTCGGCAGCCTTGTTGAAATCCGCAGCCAGCAGGACATGGACGGGCAGAGGAGATTGTAGCTCGGCGGCGAACCGATCCTGTTGGCGTTGCCCCGTCACCAGGATTTCCTCAACCGCTTCGGCTGGGCGAGTTGCAGGTTTGATCGGGCGGTCAGCCTGGGCTGGCAGGATGACAATGGTGCCATCCGGCTGTTCCCGATAGGTCAGTCCGGTGTCGGACAAAAGCAGGTTCAATGCCGCCAGGAAGCCGATGCCTTCCGGCACCGGCGGTGCCGGACGCGGCGGGAGGGCAGCGCCCTGGAACAGCAGACTGCGGCCCGACTGCTGGGCAAGGGATAACAGCGCATCCGACAGGTTGCGGCGTTGAGATACCGGGCTGCCATGGGCAGTACCCGCCGCCAGGATCACGATCCCCAGAACGGCCGCCGCCATCTGGCGGCACAGGCGGGGGTCAGCGCCGGCGCGGCTCAAGCTGATACTCCCCCGGCGCCGTCTGGTGCCAGGATAGTGGATGCAGCAGGGTCAGGGCGTTCAGAAAGCCGCTGATATCGGCAGTATGGAACACGCCGCTGACCTTCAACCCGGACAGGGTGGGATCGGCCAACCGCATCCGCACCCCGGTGCGGGCTTCCACCTCCGCCAGCGCCTCGGCCAGGGGCGTATCCTCGAACACGGCCTGCCGGTTCCGCCAGGCCAGGACCCGGTCCAGGTTGGCCGCAGATTGCCGAAGTGCGGTGCCCGTTGCCGGGCTTTCCACCTGCTGGCCGGGTTTCATCACGGTCAGCACACGGCCATTTCGCCCGTCGCGCACATCCGCCGCCCCTTCCAACAGCACGACGCGCACCTTGCCCGCCCGGTGGCGGACGGTGAAACGGGTGCCCAGATCGTGGACCACCAGATCGCGGGCGGCGACTTTGAAGGGGCGCAGTTTCTCATGCGCCACGTCGAATTCCGCTTCTCCCTGGTGCAGGGTGACCTGACGGGACAGCGGGTCAATGCGCACATGCAGCCGGGTTCCGGCATCCAGCCGCACGGACGTGCCATCCGCCAGTTCGATACGATGCCCCTCGCCGGGGCCGCTGGCATAGTCGGCCTCTGTCACCGACCCCTGCCAGCCGACAATGGCCAGCAGACAGGCAGCCGTCACGCCGAACCCGGCCAAGAGCGGCCCCCGCCAGGAACGGCCAACGCGGATGTTGCGGGCAATGCGGAAATTGCGGGCGCGAAGCATGTCCGGGCGCATCCGGCCCTGGTCATTGATCGCACCGGACGCGATCCAGGCGCGGGAGACGATGTCCATCGCCGCCACATGGTCCGGGCTGGACCGTAGCCATTCCTTCAGGGCGGTCTGTTGATCGGGCCCCAGCTTGCCCGAGGCTGACAGCCGCATCCATTCCGCCGCTTGTTCCAAAATCTGTTGTTCCGGGCCGCTCGCCATCACTGCTCCGTTTCCGCCAGATAACGGCCCAGATGTACCAGCGTGCGGTCAACCAGCCTTGTTACCGTCCGTGTATCCAAGCCCAGCCGTTCCGCCACCTCGCGATGGCGCAGGCCATCGACACGCACCAGCAGGAACACATTGCGGGCGATGGGATCAACCTGCTTCAACGCCTCTTCCAGCCTCTCCAGATTTTCACGGCCGATCAGTGCCTGTTCGGGGCTGAACGCCTGATCGTCGATCAGTTCCCCTGCTTCCCCCAATTCCTGATGCTGGTCGCGCTGGCGGGTGCGGTCGCGGCGGAACCGGTCGACCACCAGGCTGGAGGCGACACGCAGCAGAAAGCCACGCCAGTTGCCGACGCTTTCGGTTGGGGCCGCACTCAGAACACGGACGAAAACATCCTGCACATAATCGTCAACATCACTTCCGCCACCGATCTGGCGGGTGAAATAGGCCCGGAGCATTGATTGATGCTCGGCATCCGCCATGGTTCGGGGTTTGTCCGCCATTCCTGCGCGTCCAGCCTGGGCCCTGCGGCCATACATATCAGAGTGTGCTGTCGTACTGGACGCGGGTTGCAGTTTGATGACGGTGGCGGACATGGAGCCTCTCCGTTGGCGCAAGGCGGATGTGTCATCCACACGAAGGCATGCTCCCGCCGGCCCGGCCCCTGAGGGAGCACGAAATCCCCCTTGATCGGTCACGATCAAGGGGGATTGGTGTCAGTACGTGTACTTGACGGTCAGCAGGCTGGTGGTGCCGCTGTCCACCACGTCAGAGATCGCTAGGCTCTTCTTACCGACATGCGACCAGTAGGTGTAATCGCCCATCAGGTTGGAGATCGAAAGATCCAGGTTGAGGCCATTATCGAACTTGTAGCCGGTATGCAGGTCCAGGCGGGTGGTCGGGCGGACCCAGAGATTGTCCCAGGTGCCCGGCTGGTTCAGGAAGTTGTAAACGGACGCGTAGCTGCCAGTGTAGTTATAAATAATGTCGAAGGTGAAGCCGTCATATTCATAGAAAAGCTGGGCGTTGGCCAGCCACTCCGGCGCGTTCTGGATGCGCTGGCTGCGGCCCACGGTATCATTGCCCAAGTCAACCTTGGTCCATTGACGGGTGACATTGCCGCCAATGCCGAAACCATCGAACGGCGCCGGCAGATCCTTGAATTTCTGCCGCAGCGTCAGTTCCAGGCCATAGACATCACCCTTGCCGCCATTTTGCGGGGTGATGGTGCGGGTACGACCGCTGCCACCCAGCGCCGCGTTCACCCCATCGGAGCCGTTTTCATAGAGATAATCCGACAGGTGCTTGTAGTAGCCACCGAAGGAGGCATAACCGCCCCAGTCGCTGCGCCATTCACCCGACAGGTCGGCGTTGAGGGAACGGATCGGCTTCAGGTCGGGATTGCCCGTGGTGATGGTGGTGACGCCGTCATCCGACAGATCATACCGCGCACCGCCCGCCAACTGCACAAAGGCGGGACGGGTGTAGGAGGTCCAGACGGCGGCGCGGTAGACGCTGTCCTCGGTCGGCCGCCAATTGGCATGGATGCTGGGCAGCCATTCATTGTAGATGGTGTCGGTCTTGGCCCAGTTGCCGCTGACGCTGCTGCTGGCCGGAAGCTCCCAGAAGGTGTTGTTGATCTCCGTATGCTCAAAGCGCAGGCCCGGAATCAGTTCCAGATCACCCAACTGCCATTGGCCCATGACATAGGCGGAGCTGACCGCCTCGCGGCCCTTCTGGGTGTTGCAGTTCATGTTGTCGACATAGGGGCGACCGCTGCCACAGCTGTCGAAGCTGGCGGCGTTCTGGTACTGACGAAACAGGTCCAGCAACCGGTTGTGATCAATCTTTGGCACCGACCAGTCATACTTGCCGGGGAAAATCTCGTCATAGCTGCCGACCGCGATGCCCAGGCTGGCCCAGGTGGGGCGACCGCCGACCAGATTGGAGAAATGGTCGTTGGTCCAGTCGCGGTTGGTCACCTTGCGTTGGCTGTCGATGAACTTCGCCCCGAACTTGACGAATTTCAGGGTGCCCGCGTCGAAATCATGCTGCACGTCGATCTTGCCGCCGCGCTTGTCCTGGCCGCTGGCCTGGGATGTCAGCTGGCCGGCGCGGCGGGCAAACAGGGCCGTGCCGGCATTATCCAGCGCATTGTACATCGCCGATGTCAGCAGCGGGACGGGGAAGTTGTTTTCGTACCCCATGGAGACGCCACCGCCATAGTTCCAACGATCGTTGGAGCTGTACTGATCGTTGCGGGCCGACGCCTCCAGATGGTCCGGGCGGTTATTGTTGCCCATGCTGTAGAATAGCTGCGGGGAGATCGTCCAGCTTCCGATCTTCTTGTCTGCTCCCAGTTGGAACGTGGAAAGATCGGCCTTTTCCGGGTTGGTTTCATACCAGACGGAGGTGCGGAACTTCTGGATGTCCAGGGCGTAAAGCCCGCTGGGCTGCAGGATGCGGCCCTTGTTGGTGCTGACGATCTGGCTGAAGGTGCTGTTCTGGATCGTCTCGGCAAAGGCATAGGATGCGCGGAAGTACGCCTGCAGCGTGTCGTCCGGGTGCCAGTCCAGCGAGACATTGCCGCCATAGCGCGCTGTGCTGCCGTTCGACACGCCGATATTGACGCCCGTCTGCACGATGTTGGACAGCGGGTCCAGGCCCGGCGCGCTGCGGGAGCCACCGGCATCGCCGGTCAGCGCATAGGCCCAGCCGCCATCATTGCGGGCGGCCATGGCACCGGCCATCTGGCTGTTGGCGAAATTGCGCTTGTCATAATAGCCACTGACATAGACGCCGAACTGCTCATCCTGGCCGAATTTGAAAGCCAGGTCGCCAGCGGCCCCGCCGCCCAGACCGCTATCGCCATAATCGCGGGCCCGGCTCTCCATGCGGCCGGAAAGCGTCATGCTGGCTTGCACATCCTGCTTGAAATCATAGGCGGTGGGGGTACGGAAATCGATGGTGCCGCCGATGGCATCGCCATCCATGTCGGGCGTGGAGGTCTTGTTCAGCGCAATGGTATGCAAGCCGGACGGCGGCAGCAGGCTCAGCTTCACGCCGCGGCTGTAGGGCATGCCCTGCGCGACGGTGATACCGTTGACCATATTGATGTTGTATTCGCTGTTCATGCCGCGGACAGCGGCGAACATGCCTTCGCCGCGCGCGGCGCCGTCAATGCCGCCAAAGAAGGACTGGCCGGTATTTACCACCGTCACGCCCGGCAGCAGGCCCAACGCCTCGGCGACATTATGCACAGCGGTATGTTCCAGATCCTCTGTGGAGAGAATGGAGACGCTGTTCTTGGACTGCATCTGCACGTCGCTCGCCTGGTAGCGGTTGGCGACGACCAGGATCTCTTCAATGACAGGGGGTTCTTCCGCATGGGCGGCGGCGAAGGGGGCAAGGGCGACGGTGGTGGCCAGCAGCACCGATTTCAGGGTGGGGCGATGCATGATGATCCTCGAAGGCTCCGTACGTGAGGTTTGGAGGGATGGCGTCACCCCTCGAAGCCCAAGACGCATCCCGCACCGCAATAACCGGGTGTCACAGAACTTTCTTAAATCAAATCAATGTGTAACAAGCTGGCGTCGATACGCGTGCTGGAAATCCGGCGATGGCACCGCAGGCGCGGCAATTGCGCGGGTGCGGCGGGCCGGACCTGGCGCCATGACAGCCGCAACATGGGGTTACGACATGGAGTTTGTCTGGCTTAAATGGAGTCGGTTTGGGCCTCCCCACCGTCACCCCGGCTTTCGCCGGGGTGACGGTGGGGATTGCTTCAACGTAAACCTGACAGCCCTGATCGCGGCGGGGGCTGCCGTGCTGTCGCGCACCACCAGTTCATGGACGAAAAACGGAAGCGGCGGGGGAGGGGTGCTGCCGGTGTCCGCCGCCACGATGTAGCCGGCCGCTGCCGCCCCCATGGCGAAAAGCGGCTGGCGCACCGTGGTCAGCGCCGGCCAGATGCTGGACGCCAGGGCGATGTCGTCGATCCCGGCCACCGACAGGTCAGTCGGCACGCGCAGCCCCTGCTGCTGCGCCACCGCCATGACCCCGATGGCCATGCTGTCATTGGCCGCGAAGATGGCGGTGGGCCGTTGCTCCAGCGCCAGCAGTTCCGCCCCGGCCGTCCGCCCCGATTCCCGGGTATAGTCACCGTTGCGCATCAGGGCCGGATCAAAGGCGCCAGCCGCCGACATCACGTCGCGGAAGGCCTGGAGGCGCAATTCCGCTGACCCGAAATGGGCGCGGCCGCCGATGAAGCCGATGCGGCGATGGCCCAGGTCCAGCAGATACCGCGTCATGTCGGCCGCCGCCTTGTAATCATCGATACGCACCATGGCCGGCAGCTCGGCCATCTCCACACCGGGACTGACGCGCACATAATGGCCGCGCCGCTCGGTCAGGACCTTCAGCAGGCGCGGATCATCGGCCAGACCCGGCATGATGATGAAGCCGTCCACCGCCGGCATGGAGATCAGCCGGGCCGCCCGTTCCTCAAATCCCTCATCGGTCATGACCAGCGGCTCCACCAGCAGGTGGAACCCCGCCGCCCGTGCCGCCGTCACCGCCCCCACCTGCAGGCCGGCGATATATTCATTCTGCAACGACAGGGTGGGAAATTCCGGGTAGGTCCCGAAGACGAAGGCGATCATATAGTTGCGCGATGCCGACAGGCTGCGCGCCGACAGGTTGGGGGAATAATCCAGGGACGCCATCGCCGCCCGCACCCGCTCCCGCGTTGCCGGGCTGGCCTTGGGTTCTCCGTTCATGACGCGCGACACGGTCTTGATCGACACGCCGGCCACGCGGGCCACATCATGGATGGTGGGCTTGCTCATGAACCGGGTTGCTCCGCCTGTCGCGCTGCCGCCTGCATGCATGCTTGTACCCCAGCCCCGCATAAGCAGCAATCCGGATGGGGACAACGTTGGACATTTTGTCCTTGCGGACGATGATTATCAATGGTAACAGAGTTTCACACCGGTCCTGAAAGGGTCGGTTATTTCGGATCGGCAGGGACAACGTTGTCCCATACAAGGCCGTCCGTCGCCAAGCAGAGCCCCTGAAGGGGACGGTACCGGGAGGTTGACAATGACTTCATCCACACGCCCCGCCGCCATGGCCTGACGCATCGCGTCGGCGGCCGGCACCTGTCCATTTCACCGATCCGCGTGGACGTCATCCGCGCCGGAAACGGCCGGCCGTCGCCTGACTGGGCGTCAGGTGATCTTGTTCGCTTCCCCCAACGATCGATAAGACGAAGAGGGAGTGAAAAATGTACAAGTCTCGCCTGCTTCTGGGTGCCGCCATGCTTGCCATGGCCCCCGGCTCCGCTGCCCTGGCTCAGGCTGCGGACAGTGCACTGCAACTGGAAGAGATCGTGGTCACGGCGCAGCGCCGGGCCGAAAATCTCCAGGAGACACCGATCGCCGTTTCCGCCATCACCGGGGATGGGCTGGAAAGTGCGGGGGTGAAAAGCGTCGTCGACCTGTCGGCGACCGTGCCCAGCCTGCAGATCACCAACACCGGCGGCGGCGCCTCGCAGATTTTCATGCGCGGCATCGGCAGCACCAACGTGACCGAGGTGGGCGATCCCGCCGTCGCCTATCATATCGACGGCATCTATATCGCCCGCGCCACGGCCACCGGTGCGCTGTTCTATGACATCGACCGGGTAGAGGTGCTGCGCGGGCCGCAGGGCACGCTGTATGGCCGCAATGCCACGGCCGGCGCCATCAACGTGATTACCCGCAAGCCGACGCAGCAGCTGGAAGGCTCCGCCGCCGTGGAGTTCGGCAATTACGACGCCCTGACCACCAGCGGCATGCTGAACGTGCCGCTGGACGACACGCTGGCCGTGCGCGCCGCGTTCCAGACGACGCGCCATGACGGCTATCAGAAGTCGATCACACCGGGACCGACGGCCGGCAACGACAAGGACAGCCAGGACGACAAGTCCGCGCGCCTGCAGGCGCTGTGGACGCCGGCCGAGAAACTGTCGATCAACCTGCGCGCCGACTGGCTGAACCGGGGCGGCAACAATGGTGGCGACGTCGCCTATCCGCTGGAAACCGGCGATCCGCGCACCATCCTGTCGCGCGTCAACACCTATCGTGACAACACCTATTGGAGCGCCGGGACGGAGGTCAATTACGACCTGGACTTTGCCCAGCTGACCTATCTGGTCGGGTTCAATTCCGCCAAGGACAACCGCGTTGGTGAGAACTCAGCCACCCACGCCCCCAATTATTTCCACGGGATCGACGAAACCTGGTCGCATGAATTGCGCCTGGGCGGAGAAACCGACAGGCTGAAATGGGTGATCGGCGGCTATTACTTCAAGGAAAACAATGACGTCGATTTCCGCATCTTCCTGGCCGACAACCGTTATCTGAGCTTCATTCAGCCCGACGTCTTCGCCTCCACCAAGGCGATGTTCGGCCAGGCCACCTGGTCGGCGACGGACGCACTGCGCTTCACCGGTGGCCTGCGCTACACCAAGGACCGCAAGGGCCGCAATGGCGGTACCTATTTCACCAACAATGCCGGCGCCATCACCACCACGGTGACGCCGAACGTGTCGGACAATAGCTGGGACAGCGTGAACTGGCGTGCCGGCGTCGATTACGATCTGGCCGAGCACAGCATGCTCTATGCGAACGTGGCCACGGGCTACAAGGCCGGCGGCTATTTCGACGGGGTGGAGCCCAACGACTACAAGCCGGAGGACATCACCTCCTATGAACTGGGCGTTAAGAACCGGCTGCTGGACAACCGGCTGCAGCTGAATGCGTCCGCCTTCTATTACGATTACCGGGACTTCCAGGTTTCGGCCATCGGCACCATCGCCGGACAGGATGCCACGGTGACGCTGAATGCCGACAAGGCGGAAATCTATGGCCTGGAGCTGGAGACCGATTATCTGCTGACCGAGGCGGACCGTATCGACGCCAGCGTCTCCTGGCTGCATGCGCGGTACAAGAAATTCCTGCTGCCCAGGGGCGACAGTTTCGCCAACAACGCGGCCACCGCCAATGTCGCCCGCTGCTTTGCCGCCAACTACGCGGCACCGGCCCCGCGCGCGGCTGATTTCTCCGGTTGCCACATGGCCCGCACGCCGGATTGGTCGATCAATCTGGGCTATCAGCATGAATTCACACTGGCGTCGGGCGCCAGCCTGACGGCGCGGGTCCAGACCCATTATGAATCATCCAAGTATCTGGAATATCACGGCTTCCTTCAGAACAAGGAAGGTGATTTCACCCGTACCGACCTGAACCTGACCTACAAGCCGGCGGAGGGGGCCTGGACCGTCATGGCCTTCGTCCGCAACCTGGAGAATGACGACGTCCGCACGACGTCCAGTCCCAACGCCACCACCGGCCTTGCCACCAACGGCAATGGTGATTTCTACGCCCCGCCGCGCACCTACGGCGTGCGCTTCGGCATCGATTTCTGATCTCCCTCCGGCGCGGGCGGGCTTCCGGGCACCTCCCTTCCATCCCACCGGAAACGGGTCCGCCCGCGCTTTTTTTCAAAAAGACATTCCCTGGAGGCATTGATGAATATCCATCGCGTGTTCAAGGGCGGCTTGGCCGCCGGATTGTGTCTCACGGCGCTGGGTGCGGGGCTGCACGCGGCCGAAGCGAAGGATTGGCGGGACAGCAAGCTGCCGCCCGACGAACGGGCAAGGCTGCTGGATGCGGAACTGACGCCGGATGAACGGATCGGCCTGCTGCACGGTCCCATGGCGCTGCCCTTCAAGATCGACCGCCTGCCGGAGGGCGCCATCGGTGCCGCCGGCTATATCCCCGGCGTGCCGCGCCTGGGCATCCCGGCGCTGAAGGAAACCGACGCCAGCCTGGGCGTCACCAACCCGATGGGCATCCGGCCCGGTGACACGGCCACGGCCCTGCCGTCCGGTCTGGCGCTGGCCGCCAGTTTCAACCCCAAGCTGGCCCATGATGGCGGCGCCATGATCGCCCGCGAGGCGGTGGCCAAGGGGTTCAACGTGCTGCTGGCGGGTGGTGCCAACCTGGCGCGCGATCCGCGCAACGGCCGCAATTTCGAATATCTGGGCGAGGATCCCTGGCTGGCGGGCGTGCTGGCGGGCGAGAGCATCAGGGGTATCCAGTCGCAGAACATCATCTCCACCGTCAAGCATTTCAGCCTGAACGGCCAGGAGACCAACCGCCACTGGGCCAATTCCGTCATTGATGAGGCCGCCCACCGCGAAAGCGACCTGCTGGCCTTCCAGATCGCCATCGAGCGCGGCCAGCCCGGCTCCGTCATGTGCGCCTACAATCTGGTGAACAGCGCCTATTCCTGCGGCAGCGATCATCTGCTGAACAAGGTGCTGAAGGGCGATTGGGGCTACAAGGGCTGGGTGATGTCGGACTGGGGGGCCGTGCACGCCACCGACTATGCCGCCAAGGGCCTGGACCAGCAGTCAGGCGAGCAACTGGACGATCAGGTCTGGTTCGGCGAACCGCTGAAACAGGCCGCTGCATCGGGCAGCATCCCGGCAACGCACCTGTCCGACATGTCGCGGCGCATCCTGCGGTCGATGTTCGCCGCCGGCCTGTTCGAAGCCAAGCCCGCGCCCGCCATCGACGCCGCCGCCCATGCCGCCGTGGCCAAGCAGGTGGCCGATGAAGGTATCGTGCTGCTGTCCAATCCCAGGGGCATCCTGCCGCTGGCCGCCAGCGTGAAAAAGGTGGCCGTGATCGGCGGCCATGCTGATAGCGGTGTCCTGTCGGGTGCCGGGTCGTCGCAGGTGACCAGCCATGGCGGCAACCCCACCGTCATCCCCGTGGGGGGCGAGGGCTTCATGGCCGGCTGGCTGCGCCAAGCCTATCACAATTCATCACCCTTGAAGGCGCTGCGCGCCGCCCTGCCCGGCGCTACGGTCAGCTTCAATGACGGGCGCTATCCGGCCGCAGCGGCCGCCCTGGCCCGGGATGCCGATGTCGTCATCATCTTCGCCAACCAGTGGATGTCGGAAGGGCTGGACGCCTATGACATCTCCCTGCCGCAGGGCCAGGATCAGCTGATCGCGGCGGTGGCGGCGGCCAATCCCAACAGCATCGTTGTCTTGCAGACGGGCGGCCCGGTGCTGATGCCCTGGCTGGACAAGGTGGGCGGCGTCATTTCCGCCTGGTACAGCGGCCAGAAGGGAGGCGAGGCCATCGCCGACATCCTGACCGGCAAGGTCAATCCGTCCGGCCGTCTGCCGGTGACCTTCCCGACCAGCCTGGACCAGTATCCGCGCCCCAGCCTGCCGGGCTGGGGCCTGCCGGAGAAGCAGCAGTTCGATGTGGTGTATGAGGAGGGTTCCGACGTGGGCTACCGCCGTTTCGCGGCAAAGGGGATGAAGCCGCTGTTTCCCTTCGGCCATGGCCTGTCCTACACGACCTTCACCTATGACAAGCTGCGGGTGAAGGGCGGCGACACGCTGACCGTCAGTTTCGAGGTGACCAATACCGGCAATTTGCAGGGCAAGGACGCGCCGCAGATCTATCTGGCCGGTGCCGCCGGCAAGCCACTGCGCCGCCTGATCGGGTTCGAGAAGGTGGATCTGAAGCCCGGCGAGCGCCGCACCGTGACCGTGAAGGCCGATCCGCGCCTGCTGGCCCATTTCGATGAAGCCGGGCATCAGTGGCGCATCGATGGCGGCGATTACGACGTGGCCGTCGGCCCGTCCGCCGCGCAGACGGTGCTGTCGGGCAAGGCCCGCGTCAGCCAGCGCACGCTGAAGCCGTAAGGGGGTGGGCATGTCGACGCGAACTACTGCCGCCGGGCTGGTGTCGATGGCGGCCTTGCTGCTGGCTGCCGGCGGCCATGCCGCGCCCCCGCAGCCGGGCCTGCCCGCCGGCCAGCCGCAGGTAAAGGCTGACGGGCAGTCCTTCCGCGACCTCAACCGCGATGGCCGGCTGAACCCGTACGAGGATTGGCGTCTGTCGCCGGAACAGCGCGCCGCCGATCTGGTGTCGCGCATGACGCTGGAGGAGAAGGCGGGGGAGGCGGTGCACGGCACCGCCCCCATCCAGGGCGGCCCGATGTCGCCCGGCCCGGCCTATGACGCCGACGCCGCCCGCGCCATGATCCTGGACCGCCACGTCACCTCCATGATCACCCGCATGGCGGTCCCGCCGGTGGATTTCGCGTTGCAGAACAACCGGTTGCAGGAGATCGCGGCCGGCGGCCGGCTGGGCATCCCGGTCATGGTCTCCACCGACCCGCGCAGCCATTTCCAGGTCACGGCCGGGGCCAGCGTCACGGTCAGCGGCTTCTCGCAATGGCCGGAAACGCTGGGGCTGGGCGCCATTGACGATCCGGCCCTGACCCGGACGTTCGCGGCCATGGTGCGCGACGAATACCGCGCCGTCGGCATCTCCATGGCCCTGTCGCCACAGGCCGACCTGGGCAGCGAACCCCGCTGGTCGCGCCTGAACGGCACGTTCGGGGAGGACCCGGCCCGCGTGTCGGCACAGGTGAAAGCCTATGTCCAGGGCATGCAGGGGGCCGATGCCGGTCTGGCGGCGGGCGGCGTCGCTACCGTGGTCAAGCACTGGGTTGGCTATGGTGCCGCGGTCGATGGCTATGACGGCCATAATTACTATGGCCGCTTCACCGATTTCACCAAGGGTGGCTTTGACCGGCATGTCGCGGCCTTCCAGGGGGCGTTCGAGGCCGGGGCCACCGGCATCATGCCCACCTACACGATCCAGAAGGGACTGACCCTGAACGGCAAGCCAGTAGAACCGGTGGGTGGGGGCTATTCAAGCGAGCTGCTGGGCGATCTGCTGCGCGGCACGCACCGGTTCCAGGGGCTGATCCTATCCGACTGGGCCATCACCTATGACTGCAACGAAAGCTGCCGTACCGGCACCCCGCCGCAGGGCCCGAAGGATATCGCCATGCCCTGGGGTGTGGAGGATCTGACCAAGCCGCAGCGTTTCGCCAAGGGGATGCTGGCCGGTATCGACCAGTTCGGCGGTGTCGATGATGGCACGCCCGTGCGTGAGGCGGTGGAACAGAAACTGTTGCCCGAGGCCCGGCTTGACGCGGCGGTGGCCCGCATCCTGACGCTGAAGATCCAGTTGGGCCTGTTCGAGAATCCGTTTGTCGATGCGACCCGTGCCGCTGCCATCGTCGGTTCGGCCGACAAGGTGGCGGCCGGGCGCGCGGCCCAGGCGCGGTCGCTGGTGGTGCTGGAGAACAGGTTGGGGCCCGTGGCCCTGCCCGATACGGCCAAACGCCTGTTCCTTTCCGGCGTCGATCCGGCGGCAGCGCGGGCGGCGGGCTTCACCATCGTCGACAGCCCGGCCCAGGCCGATATCAGCCTGATCCGCCTGTCCGCCCCGTACCAGAAGCTGCATCCCGGTCATTTCTTCGGATCGCGCCAGCATGAGGGCGATCTGGATTTCAAACCGGACAGCGCCGGCCTGGCCATGGTGAGACAGGCGGCGGCGGCCATGGCGCCGGTCATCCTGGTGGTGGACATGGACCGACCTTCCATCGTCACGGCGGTCCGCCCGCACGCATCCCTGCTGCTGGCTGCCTTCGGCATCGGCGACGCGGCCCTGTTCGATGCGCTGCGCGGGACGGTGACGGCGAAAGGGCGGCTGCCCTTCGAGCTGCCATCCGACATGTCCGCCGTGCGGGCACAGTCGCCGGCCCTGCCGCATGACAGCGCCGATCCGCTTTATCCCATCGGCTTCGGCCGTTGAACCAGGGGTTGATGATGCGTCACCTGTGGCTTGCCCTACTGCTGCTTCTGGCACCCGCCGCCAATGCCCGGCCCGTCACCATCGATGGCGGCAAGGTGGAAGGCGTGGCAGATGGCGATATCCTGGCCTTCAAGGGCATTCCCTATGCCGCCGCCCCGGTGGGGCCGCTGCGCTGGCGCCCGCCCGCCCCCATCATCCCCTGGCAGGGGGTGCGCAAGGCCGACACCTATGGCCTGGATTGCCTGCAAAGCCCGTTTCCCGGCGATGCCGCCCCGCTGGGCGGACCGATGGGGGAGGATTGCCTGTATGTGAATGTCTGGGCGCCCAAGCCGCAGGCGGGGGCGAAGCGCCCCGTCATGGTCTGGATCCATGGCGGCGGCTTCGTCAATGGCGGATCGTCGCCCGCCGTTTATGACGGGTCGGCCTTTGCCCGGTCGGGTGTGGTGCTGGTCAGCCTGAATTACCGGCTGGGCCGTTTCGGCTTCTTCGCCCATCCGGCCCTGACGGTCGAAGCGGGGCAGGGGATGACCGGCAATTTCGGCTTCATGGATCAGGTGGCGGCCCTGCAATGGGTCCGCCGCAACATCGCCTCCTTCGGCGGCGATCCGGCCAATGTCACCCTGTTCGGGGAAAGTGCCGGCGGCCGGTCGGTGCATGTCCTGCTGACCGCCCCAGCCGCCCGCGGCCTGTTCGACAAGGCGATCATCATGTCGGGTGGGGGCCGGTCCACGGGCCTGGGCCTGCTGGGGCTGGCTGAGGCGGAAAGGCGCGGCGTGACCTTCGCCCGCAAGGCCGGGGTGGAGGATGTGGGTGCTACGGGCCTTGCGGCGCTGCGCGCCCTGCCGGCCGACCGCATCGTCGACGGGCTGGACATGCGCTCCATCATGGGCAATGGCGTCGACCATTATGCCGGCCCCATGCGGGACGGCAAGTTCCTGGTGGAGGAGCCGGCCAAGGCCGTCGCCGCGGGGCGGGTGCAATACATGCCGATGATGATCGGCGCCACCGGCCTGGACGGATTCCCTATCGGCGATGCCGAAACGCTGTTGAAGGGTTTCGGCGCCAACGAGACGGCGGCCCGCCGCGCCTATGCCAGCCCGACGCCGCTGCTGACCACCTGGAAGATCGTGGGCGACCGCATCTTCATCGAACCGGCGCGTTATCTGGCGCGGCAATGGGTGGCGGCGGGGCAGCCGACCTTCACCTACCGTTTCTCCCATGTCGCGCAAAGCCAGCGGGAGAAGATGCCCGGCGCCACCCATGCCAGCGAGATCCCCTACGCCTTCCGCACCATCGACGCCCGCTATCCCGGTGCCGTCGCCCCGGCCGACCAGGCCATTGCCAAGGCGTTCCATGACCATTTCGTGGCCTTCGCCGCGACGGACGCGCCGGGTTACCCGGCCTATGTCCCGGCGCAGGACCGGCTGATGGATTACGGGGCCGATGGGGCGGCCTTCATCGCTGATCCGCTGCGGGAACGCCTGGACCTGATGGAAGCCATCCAGCCATAGCCATCACACAGAGCAGAACAATTCTGAGGGGCAGGCGTGCTGCGGTAGTGATCGATTTGGCGGGCGCGTGGGCGACAGGCACCGCAATACCCCGGCGGCGCTCCCGGTCAGCCATAGCGTTTGGACAGATTCACGCTGAAGGGCGGCGAGGTTGAATTTCCCTTTACCCAGTTCCCGTTATGGTCGCCAGCTTATTGCTGAAAGCCTCTGCTGGCGTTTGCCATCCCAGGCACTTGCGGGGTGTGTTGGGGTCACAACATAGAAGGGGCGAAAAGCCACGCCGCCATTATCAACCAAAGACAGCTTAATTGTTGTTTTGTAATGATTTCAGTGCGTTTCTCTTGGGGAGACCCAAGGGGATTTCGATGTCCGCTGAGCTTGATGTTCTTTCTCGCACCCGGACGCTTGCCGACGCGGTGGCCGCGTTTTCGGATGATGGTCGCTGCCGCCGGCTGCTTGAGGCGATGGTCTGGCCGCGGGGTCGGCTTTGCCCGGCGTGTGGCTGCCATCGGTCGATCAGCCTGGCCGGCCGGGATACGGGGCGTCGGGCACGGCCAGGGCTTTATCAATGCTCTGACCAGGATTGCCGGCAGCAATTCACGGTGACGACGCGGACCCCGCTGCATGCAACCAAGCTGCCGTTGCGCACCTGGCTACTGGCCCTGTGGTTCATCCTGCAATCCGACAAGGGCGTCTCCTCGATCCGGCTGGCCGAAATCATCGGGGTGAGCCAGCCGACGGCATGGCGAATGGGGCATGTGCTGCGCCTGCTGGTGGCCCGCGACCATACGCTGGGCGGCGTCATCGAAATCGACGAAATGTATTTCGGCGGTGCTCCCCGGTCCGATCCCGACAAGCCCGCCACCGGTCGGGGCCGCAAGGGACAGCCGCGCACGACCAAGACCCCGGCCATGGTCGTTGTTCAGCGGCCCGCCGGATCGGAACCGGGAACACCGGCTGGTGAGGCCAGGGCCTGCGTTGTTGCCGACCTGTCGTTGAACGAGACCGAACGGGTGCTGGAAGCGAGCGTGACACCGCAGGCCCATCTGATGAGCGATGAATGGAAGGCCTTCGTGGCAGCCGGCACCGGCTTCGCTCGTCACGACACCGTGTGTCATGCCCGCAAGGAATATACCCGTGGCACCGTCCATGCCAATGCCGCCGAAGGCTTCAACAACCGGGTCCGCCAGACCATCGCCGGCGTTTTCCATCAAATCAGCCCCCAGCATGCCGACCTCGATTTCCACGAGATCGGTTTCCGCTGGTCACAGCGTATTGCTGCCGGTCAAAAGATTCGAAGAGCCCGGAAAGGAAGGACAATCCTCCAAACCCTCTGGGACAGGGTGCGCCCGCACGCCAGTTGCCGGCTGTTTTCGTTATGGCTGTCGGACGTCAGATCCGACGAACAAAGGCCGGCGGCATCGACGTCAGGTCAACCGTGGCTGTCTTTGGTTGATAATGGCGGCGTGGCTTTTCGCCCCTTCTATGTCGTGACCCCTCTGACGTCCGGCAGCATCTGCCCGCCTGGTGGGCAAGGGGCGGTATCGGCAGGGACCTGCACTTCAGCGACGACGGATGATCCCGACCAGAATGGCGCGAAGAAAGATCGGATGCTGGCGGGCATGCGGTGGGCTAAATATGATACAAGAAATTGATACATAACGATTTTTACGGGTTTATTTTCCATAATTTAACTTATCGCCATTTTGGCTGTATTTTGGGTGGGTTCTATTTTGAAGTGCGACATTCCTTTAATATCAGATGGTTATCTATGG